>CALGYO010000197.1 GCA_937934715.1 uncultured Desulfovibrionaceae bacterium
CGTTGACGTTCATGTTGAACTGGGTGCCGCTGCCGGTCATCCAGACGTGCAGGGGAAACATGGCGTCATGGCGGCCGTCCAGGATCTCGTCGCAAACGCCTTCGATGAGGCTCGCCAGCTCCGGGGACAGGCGTCCGGCCTCGGCGTTGGCCAGGGCCGCCCCTTTTTTCAGGTAGGCGAACGACCGGATCATCTCCACGGGGATGATGTCCCGGCCGATGCTGAAATGTTCCAGGCTGCGCTGGGTTTGCGCGCCCCAGAGCTTGTCCTCGGGGACGTTCACCTCGCCCATGGAGTCATATTCGATGCGGTATCCGCTCATGGCGTCGCTCCTTCGCGTTTGAGACGCAAGAAATCGAGATGAAGGGCATTATCCATTTCAATACGCATGGCCGCGTAAAATGGCTAGTGGATCGCGGGAAATTGTCGCCCTCCCGCCCGGGATGGCCGCCGGGAACCGGGAGGACGGTCCAGGGGAAGCCGGGAGGGTTTACAGACCGGACTGGTCTGTATAGGAAAGAGCATCATCTATTTTATGAGGCCCGGCCATGCGCGTACCCCGTAAAGCAGGACGTCCCGGGAGCCGGCGCATTCCAGCCGCCGGAGAACAGTTGCGCCGCGCCCTCAAGATTCTGGGCAAGACCTGGCGCAAGAACGTCGCAAGCCCTGACCACGTGCTCAACTGGACCATGTGGGAGGCCTTCGGGCTGCCCCGCAGTCCCACCACCATCGATGCGGACATGCGCCTGGGCGTTCCGGAGGAGCGGCTTGGCGCCTACGCCCAATGCCTTGGGCTGGCTCCGGAGGTTCTGGCGGACCCGGGCGCGGATATCCGGGCCGCGCTGTGGTCCCGCAAAGGGGGCGAGGCGTCATTGCCGGATCTGGGGCTGGGAGCGGCTTTCCTTGAGGGCTGGCGCAAGCACAATGATCCGCGATACGTCCGCGATCTGTTCGCTCTGATCGGCGGCGCCTACCGGGTTTTTTACGTCCTGCCCATTTTCGAGCGGATCAACCGGTGCGCGTTCTGGTTCCAGGAAGCCCAGGAGGACCGCATCGCCGGGCGAGGGCTTTTCTTCATGTTCGGTCTGGAGAATTTCTTCGAGGCCGCTTTTTTCCGTTGGCACAACAACCTGCACGGAACCTTCCTGTGCGCCAACCGGCTGGAGCTCGGGTATCTCATGTTCGTGGATCCCTTGCGCCACAACCTGATCGCCAGGCGGGACCCGTTCTGGCTCAAGGGCAAGGGCATGACCGACAGCGGGCTTGTGGACAACGCGCCCGCGCATTTCACCTTTCTCATGGAGAAGCTGTCCGGGCCAGGCGGGCCAGGCGGAACCGGAGAAGAGGACGGGGCCGTTTTGTGGGAACGGGAATGCGAGGAGGTCAGACGCGCTCCGAGTCTTGGCCCGGACGATCCGGATTTCGAAGCGCTGCGCGAGCGCATCCTGGCGCCGGACCTCCCCGCGTAAGGGACATCGCTTCGACTCGACGCCTGACGGCGTCCCGCGTATCGGCGGCGTCCTTCCAGCTTAGACCGCCTTCAGGATTCGAGCGCGCGGCGTGAAAAAAGCCAGGCCCGGCGCGTAGCTTCCTACGCGAAGGACTGGCTTTTTTTGTTTGAGCGCGGCGATCGGGCCTTTGACGGAAGCTAGAACGCCATACGGCGTTCCTTGCCACCCCCAAGCGCGAATCAAAACATCCCGGCGGCGCGGGAAGCCTGCGCATTCATGACGATCGCCCGCTTCGCGGCGCGTCAGATGGACTGGCCGAGGGGGGCGGGCGGCGCGGCCCCGGGCGTTCGGGGAGATTGGGGCGCCCGGGGAGCGCGTGGAAGGGGCGCGGGCGGCGCGTCGCCCTTGATGACGATCTGTTCGCCCGATCCGGCCACGAGCACGGTCAAGGAGACGATTTCCCATTCGCCGTCCGTCTTGACCGCCTCGGAAGACAGGACGCCCTCGCCCTTGGGGCCGGTCACGTTGAAGGACAGGGAGGCCTGGCCCCCGTCGTCCGACAGGCTGAAGGCGCCGTCCTTCCAGAAGGAGGGATCGAGCGGCGTCCCGATGGCTTTTTCCACCCTGGGGTCGGCCTCGGCCTCGTCGATCATCCGGGAGACCACGTCGCTGCCGGTGAGAAAGCTCATGGCGGAATAGAGCGCCACGCCGGCCAGGGCGAAGGATCCGAAAAACACGATGGCCCCGGCGATGGCCCAGCGCTTTTGCACGCGTTTGAAATGCTCCACGGATTCCCAGCGCTTGTTGCGCCAGGCCCAGGCGTTGCCCTTGAATCCCAGGACGAAGGGCATGATCCAGCCGATGATGGGAACGAACGTCAAAAGGGCGGCGAAGACGTTGTTGAAAAGCCCCCAGATCCAGTTGAGGAAAAAGGCGCCCCAGTTGAAGCCGCGAAGCTCGGGAGGCAGCTCGGCCGGTCCCGAGACCGCGCGTGAAAAGCCCGGGATGGAGGCGGGATCCACCGGACGGCCGAAATGACGGATGAGGTCCGGCTTGCTTTTGGGAACCCAGCGCCCGTTGTCCAGCATTTCGCTGACCGCGACGCCGTTCTTGTCCGGACGGATGCGGTGCAGGGCGTCGTTCAAAATGAAATATTCCTCGGTCATGGGGCCTCCCTCCCGGATGACGCGCGCTGTAGCGGTCTTGTGTCGCGGCCTCGAAGAAAGCGCGCGCTTTTTCGAGGATCCTCTCTCAGATATTTATAATCTTAAAAAAACGATGGTCCTTTTCAAGGGACGCAACGCTAGATGGTGATTTCGATCCTGTTGCCTTCCGGGTCCAGGATCACGCTCTCGTAATACCCGTCGCCCGTGACCCTGGGCTCCCCGGCCACCCGGTATCCGGCCGCGCGAACCCGTTCGGTGAGGCTGTCCACCGCCTCCCGGCTTCCCGTGGAAAAGGCCAGGTGGATGAAGCCTGTGAACTGGGCCTCCACGTCGTTGGCGCTTAGTGGGATGCCCGGCATATGCATGAGCTCCAGCCGCGCGCCTTGGTCGAAATGGAGAAAGTACGAGCAAAATCCCGTCTCGGGATTGCGGTATTTTCCGCCGCAGGCGGCCTCGAAGAATTCCACGTAAAAGGCGCGCATGGCCTCAAGGTCGCGGGTCCACAGGGCGGCGTGTTCGATGCGCATGGGAGCTCCTTAAATAAGGGCGGGGGGCGCCGCTAGTGTGGCGCTCTCAAAAAATATGGTAATATTGTTTAAAGGAAAAATAATTATTTAAATATATTATTCTCAAAATCCGTATGCGCGAATGTCGAGAACGCGCCACTAGGGCAGACGGCCGGAGGCCAGGTCGTTCAATACGGCGTAGGACAGGGCGTAGGCGCCCGGGACGCGCAGGTCGGCCAGGGACAGGTCCTGGGCGCCGGAATTGGGGTTGTCGATGGCCGCGCAGCGCATGCCCGCCGCCTTGGCCGCCGCCAGCCCGCTGGCCGCGTCCTCGATGACCACGCATCCCGAAGGAGGAACGCCCAGGCGTTTCGCGGCCAGCAGGAAGATGTCCGGGGCGGGTTTGCAGGCCGCGCCGTCATCGCCCGAGACCGAGGCCCCGAAGATATGGGTCATGCCGAAATAGTCCAGAAGAAAATCCACGTTTTCCCGGGTGTTGGACGAAGCCACCGCCAGAGCCGCGCCGTTCTGGGCAAGGTCCTTGAGCAGCTCGGGAACGCCCGGGGCGGGATGGATGCGTCCCTTGTTGGCCGACAGATGCTCCCGGTAGCGGCGCATCTGCAGGCCGGAATAGAATGCGGGGTCGCCTTCAAGGCCATGGGTCATGAGCGTGTGCTCCCACAGGGACAGGGAGGAGCGGCCGATGAAGGCGTCGAGGTCCTTGTGGGCGTTCACGCAGCCGAGTTCCCCGGCCACGGACAGATACATGGCCTTGTGGATGGGCTCGGAGTCGATGAGCACCCCGTCCATGTCGAAAAGCGCCGCTTTCAGCATATTTCTTCCGCCGTCACGCATTGGATTGAGGCGCCGGGGTCTTCGGCGCCTGTTTGCGTCCGGAAAAAAGGATAGCCGCTTTGGAACCGGGGAGCAAGGCGGCCGCCGGGTGGCCGTATTTCGTCACGACATTTCGTCAAATTGCGCGCATCCCGCAAGGCCGGGCGCATCATGAACGTCCGTTCATGATCCTGTCAGAAAAAAGCAATCATAACGGCCGTATTTGTTGTCATGAGAGGTCGTTGACCCAAGTGGAGCGATTTATGCTTCACGCCGCGTATCCGTCCCCTGCGGAAAAACGACTCATAATGATAAACAGGGCAAAGCGCCGGCCCGGTCCGGCGAGGGTGAGAGGAGACGCGCCATGACATCCGCACAAGAATTCATCCGTACGGTCATCCTGATTCTCGTCCTGATCCTGGTGGCCGTCAGCTGCGGGGTTCACCAATCGTGGGCCTTCAAACGCAATTCCGTGATCACGGGCCCGCAGGGAAACACGGGGACCACGAGCCGGGACGTCCATGCCACGGGAAACGGCTACTCCCGTTCCTCGAGCTACTCCGGCCCGGGAGACAAGAACGCCAACAAGACCTCCACCGGCTCCTATGATCCGGCCACGAACTCCTGGACCAAGAACAACGCCTATACCGGTCCGGGCGGGCAGACGGCCACGACCTCCCGCACGACCACCGGCTCGTATGATCCCGCCACCGGAACCGTGAACACGCAGACCACGCATACGGGACCCGGCGGCAATACGGCCACGACCTCCCATTCGGCGGATTACGGCTACGATCCGTCCACCGGAACCGTTTCCAAGTCCTCGAGCGCCACCGGTCCCGGCGGACAGACCGCCACGCGCCAGGGCCAGACCACGGTCTCGAACGGAACGGTTTCCCGGGAGGCCGGGTATACGGGGCCGAACGGGCAAAGCGCGTCCACGTCGGCCACGACTTCGGCGAATCCCGCGGGGGGCTATACGCGCACGACTTCGGCCACGGGACCGGACGGGCAAAGCGCAAGCAAGTCGACCACGGGCGGCTACGACCAGACCACGGGGACCCTCAACCGCAATACCACCTATACGAATCCCGCCGGAAATACGGCGACGACGTCCACTGCTACTACGGGCGGCTATGATCCGGTCACGGGAGCCTATACCCGCGCCACCACGGCCACGGGACCGAACGGACAAAGCGCCGCGACCTCGGTCACGAAGTCCGGCCAGTACGACCCCAACGCGGGAACCGTCTCCACGAGCACCACCCGGCGCGGCCCGCTTGGACGGCTCTTCGAGCGGCAGACCCAGATTTCCAAGTAAACCGCTCCCCCCTTCAACGCCCGGACGGCTTCGGCCCTCCGGGCGTTTTTTTCGGCCGGCGTCCGGGCGCCGCAGTTGCGAAGGGCGGACGTTTCTTCGAAACAATGCGGCAAGCCGGGCGCGGCGATTACCTATTCTTCCTGGCGGGTTTTGAGACGCGGCGCAAAGGGGCGTCTTGCCTTCTTCCGCGACGGACGTTACTTCATGGTGTGAAACCGGAAGTAAAAGCCCCAGGGGGTTTTGGGGAGCGGTTGTGAAGCATGCAAACGGAGTTTTGGCCGTGGCGGCCATTTTGGGGGTCCTTGGCGCCGTGTCTGCGTATCTTGGGCTTTTTCCCAAGCGCGCCGTGCCCATGGAGACCTGTCTGGCAAAGAGCCTGGAGCGATTCCCCGGCCGGACGATCTGGGTGGAATACCTGACCACGGAGCATGAGCGGTTTTACGAATTCGAGGTGGAGACCACGGACGGCCATGTCCTCAATGTGGAGTGCAACGCGGAAACAGGCGAGATAGTAGAGTATTCACGGCATGCCTCCCCTGAAGACCCGCTTTTCGCCCAGGCGGTCGCCATCACCTTCGAGAAGGCCCGCGCCCTGGCCCTGGCGGTGAAGCCGGGCCGGATCGTCAGCGCGGAAACCTATTTTCACAACGACAGGACGCCCTTTTACGAGTTCGACGTGATCACCCCGGCGGGCAAGGAATACAAGATCGAAATCGACGGGACGAAGGGCGAGGTCGTGGCCGTGGAGGACGAGGCCTGGGAAATCGGCGGCTAGGCCGCGATCCGGCGCATGGGAAAGCGCTGCGACGAGATCGCAGCGGAATGTCCCGGGGACGGTCATGCTCCAGCCGGAATTGACACCCGCTTGAAATGACGCCGGGGTTGCAAAGGGCGACAGCCTGCGAAGCCGGAGGTTTCTTTCCAGATCCCTTGGGCGGCTGTCTCGAAACAAGGCGGCGATGGGCCGCGTCGTGAAAAAGGCCGTTTGCGCAACGGCCGTTATTTTTGGAGTCAGCCGAGCCCGGCCTGGGATTGCTGGCGCTTGATCTCCTTGAGCCAGCGCTTGATGAGGAACAGGAAGGGGATGATGGCGCAGCATTCGGGAATCTCCCGGGGAAGGGACAGGGCGGTCAGCCCGAAATACAACCCCGCGCCGATCGCCAGGGCCAGGCCGATGCGCTTTAAGGATTTGAACTCGATCACCCCGAAGGCGGCCATGCAGTAGCCGGTGGTGGCCGCGGCC
>CALGYO010000198.1 GCA_937934715.1 uncultured Desulfovibrionaceae bacterium
TCCGCCCGCGAGGTCTCCGGAAGCGGATATCTCCGTTCGCCATTGGGCGTCTGGGGCCGTCCGCCCGCGAGGTCTCCGGAAGCGGATATCTCCGTTCGCCATTGGGCGTCTGGGTCCGCCCGCCCGCGAGGTCTCCGGAAGCGGATATCTCCGCTTGTCCTCAGGCGCCTAGGGAACGCGCGTGAGGATTTTCAGAAACACGAAGAAGCTCAGGACGTAAAACAGGAAAAAAAGCACGTTATAGACGTTGTACCGGTTTTTTCGCCGGATCATGTCCTCGATGAGCCGTTGGGCCTGTTCCACCGAGGCGCCCGCTTTTTTCAGCCGCTTTTTCTCGTAGGCCAGGTAGCCGGGATCGTCGTATTTGAGGACGCTGCGGTGCCGGTTGACGAAAAAGCCAAAGTAAAACAGGTAAATGATGACATAGAGCCCGATGAGAAATTGCAGGTCGTCGTAATGGATCATGACCCGCTCACGACTCGTCCGGCCGGGACGCTTCCGGTGGGGACGATTCCGGCCGGGATCGGGATAGGGATCGATCGCGCCGGGCGCTTGAGCGTATCGCCCAGACCAAAAGGAAGAGCGCGAAGGCTGTGAACGCGGCGCCGAAGAGCAGCGGACCGATCAGGGCGCCCATCAGATCTTGGCCTCCAGACAGGGGGCGGCCGGTCCCGCGGGACAGGCGTCGAACGTGGACGCGGCGCGTCCGAAGCCGTGCATCGGGGTTTTGGCGAGAGTAACCACGATGCGGGTTCCGGGCGAGTGATCCGGGTCCAGCATGACGGCTCCGTCGTGCTCCAGAATGATTTCCTGGGCCAGGGTCAGCCCGATGCCCACGCCGTTCGGCTGGGAGGAGTAGAACGGATCGAAGATATGGGGGGCGAGCATCTCCGGGACGCCCAGGCCCGAGTCGGTGATGACGGCCTGGGCCCGTCCGTCGAGTTCGCGCAGGGTCATGTCGATCCGGATATCCGGGGAAGGGGCGTGGTCCACGGCGTTGAACAGGATTTCCGCGAAGGCTTCGCGCAACAGGCCGGGATCGCCGAACACGAAGACGTCGGGCAGGTCCGTCCGCCAGACGATTCCCTTTCCCGACTCTTGGGCCCGCTTTTCCGCAGCCTGCGCGGCGGCTTCCAGGATATGGCGCAGATTGGCGTTCTCGAGGCGGGCAGTCGAAAGGGCGTTGAACCGGGACATGGCTTTCACGATCCGTTCCAGCTTTTGCGCCTCCTCCCGGATGATCTGGGGATAGCTCGACTCGATGCCGTGCTTTTGCAGCAACGTTCCCAGCCTGCCCGCGAAGCCGCCGATGGCCAGAGTGGGGTTGCGCACCTGGTGGGCCACCGAGGCCGCCAGGTTGTTCAGGCATTTTATCTTGTCTTCCTGCAGTCTGTTTTTTTCTTCCTGGATCTCTTTCTCGTGCAGCTGCAGGATGTGGATTTCAGTGATGTCGTTCAAGATGACCGCGATTCCGGCGAGCCGGTTGTCCTGTTGCACGTAAGAGCTTATGAGCGACAGGCGCAGGACGCGTCCGTCCGGAGCGGCGTAGGGGGCTTCCCGGCGCAGGCCGAGGGCCTCCTTTTGGATCACGTCCACGAAGACCTGGTTGAACAGGTAGTTCTCGTCGTTCTGGAAAAAGACCTGCCCCCAGCCCTTGCCCATGAGTTCCAACCGGGCATAGCCGAGGATGCGCTCCGCCTCGGGATTGACCGTTACGATGGCGCCGGTGGGATCGATGACCAACAGGCCGACCGGCATGCACTCCAGCACATTGGCGGAGATGAGGTCTTGCGATGCGATCATGACTCTTCACGCGCCGACGGTTGAGGTTTTCGGGACATCGCGCGCGGCCGGCGGATACAGCTTGGCAATACTGCCAGAGGCGCGCGCGTTTATCAAGATGAAGCGCCGCGAGGGCGGACATTCGCGGTGGGAGAGGCCTGTATGAAAAAAGGGGGGAACGCTTGAGCTTCGTTCGGGTTTGAAGCACACTGCGCCTTCCAGCGGAACGGGCCGCGGCCGGAAGCGGTCCGGCGAAAGCTCCTGTCCGGGGATGATGTTTCTCAATTCACTCTCTTTTTTGCGAACCGCCCCGGTCACATGCGACGTCCTGGGGCGAGGCGTTGGACATTGCGCTATGGATATGGATTTTCTGCAAAGGCTCATTCAGGATTACGGTTATCTCGCGCTTTTCATCGGTACGTTTCTCGAAGGGGAAACCATTTTGCTCCTGGCCGGTTTCGCGGCCCATTCGGACAAGTTTCAGCTCGAACTCCCCTATGTCATTCTCACAGCGTTCGCCGGAAGCCTGGCCGGCGATCAGATGGCCTTTTATATCGGCCGGTATTTCGGCAAAAAACTCGTCGGCAGAAGCGAGAAATGGCGATCGCGCATCGAACGCGTGCATCGCATGCTCGAAAAATATCATGAAATCCTCATCCTCACCTTCCGTTTTTTTTATGGGTTGCGCAACCTGACCCCGTTCACCCTTGGCTCGACGCCCATTTCCGGAGGGAAGTTTTTCGCGCTCAACGCCATCGGCGCCCTGGTCTGGGCCATCGTGTTCGCCTGCGTCGGCTATGTGTTCGGAAGCGTGCTTGAAAACGTCCTGGCCAAGCTTTTGAACAATGTGCATCACGCTCAATTCGTCATTCTCGGACTGGCCGCGGTTATCGCGTTCTTTTTTTGGTTGCGAAAACTATATAAAAAACGTTGACTCGTTCGATACAGGCGCCGCGCCGCTTGCCGGAGGGCGCGCGTCCGCCCGGATCGAGCTCAGCGCCTGGCGTCGTCTTTCGTCTCCGTTTCCCGTGAGAAAATCGCGCACACGGTGTTGCAAACGGCCTAAAAAGGTATAAAGTCAATCACCATGGCACGCTATGAAGCTTCGACCCCCGCGATCGGCAATGCGGAGTTTTTCCGGAAAAGCCGCGATATCCTCATAGAGATGGAGCGAAAGCTTTCCGGGGTGGTGAGTTCCAGCGAGAAGGATTTTCTGGCCTTGGGGGAGGGACTCAACGCCTTTCACGGCCAATCCTTGCATCTGGCCGATCTGGCCAAGAATCTGGCCGACCTCACTTCCGGAGAAACCATGCTGTCCTCCCTGGGACGGCTTTCCGAAGAGCTTGAACGCATGACCGGCATCTGCGACTTGCGGCGCAGCGAGGAAAGCATCGCGGAACTCGGCAAGGTCAACGCCATCATCGACAATCTCGAAGGAATCATCGTCGAGTTCGGCCGCATCGTGAAAAAACTGTCCATGCTCGGCATCTCCACCCGCATAGAAAGCGCCCGGCTGGGTTCCAAGGGTCGGGGGTTTTCCACCCTGGCCGACGACGTGGAAAAACTCGCCAATAATATCGTCAACTATTCCGGGCTGATCGTCCAGAATGCGGGAGCGCTCAAGGGCTATGTGGACTCGGCCTCCAAGCGGACCATGGGCATCATCGATACCCAGAAATCCTGCTCGATCAACATCTTCGAGCATCTGAAAAGCAATATCGATTCCCTGGCGAGCATGACGGAGCGTTCCGCCGCCTTGAGCAAGGGCGTCACCGTCAAAACGAACGTCATCTCCGAGAACATCTCCCAGGCCGTGCTGTCCATGCAATCCCATGACATCGTGCGCCAACAGGTGGAGCACGTGGAGCAGGCCGTCCACGACATGCGCGCCATCCTTGAAGAAAACAGGGAAGGGATCATGGACTCCGGGGAGCTTTCCGGCCAGGCGGCGGAGACCGTGGGCTGGGTGGGCGACGTGCTCCAATTGCAGTGTTCCCAGCTGGAGCATTCCAAGGACCGTTTCGTGGAAGCGGTGGAATCCCTGCTCGGCAACCTGCGGGGCGTGGCCGAGAGCATCCTGGCCATAAGCGGGGAAATACGCGAGCTGATGGGGCAGGAGGCCGGTCAGGAGCAGACCGCGCTGGCCGGCGTGGAGCGCGGCATCAAGGCGGTCAACGGCTCCTTGCGCGAATTCTCCCGCGAGGGGGAGGAGCTCGGCAAGCTGATGGCCGCCGTGGCGGAAACCATCGCCGCCATGAGCTCGTTCGTCGCTGAAATCGAGGAAGTGGGATCGGAGATCGAGCTTATCGCCATCAACGCCAGCATCAAGGCGGCGCATACGGGCGAAGAGGGGGCCGCCCTGGGCGTTCTGGCCTCGGCCATCCAGGGACTGTCCGTGGAGGCGCGCAAGCAGACGGATGAGGTCTCCGGCATATTGAACGAAATCTCCTCATCCTCCGAAGTGCTCCAGCGAAACGCCGCAGGCTACTACGACAACACCCAGGTCGAGGAGATTCTCGGGTCCCTGGACGCCATCGTGAGCGCGGTGAGCGACGTGGACCGCGAATCCCAGGAGCGCTTCGCCCGGCTGCGCGAGCAAAGCGACCGTTTGGGGCGTTCGATTCAGGAATTGAGCGAACGCGTTGACTTTCATACCAAAGTCGCGAAAAAGCTTGAAGAGGCTCGGGAAAGCCTTGATCGCTCACGGGGCTGGGCCAAACAGCTCGTTCCTCTTGAGAAAGATCATAATAGATCGGAACGATTGAAGAAATTGTATGAACGCTATACCATGGAGACGGAGCGGGATGTCCATGCGGCCGCTTTCGGCGCAGTCCCCAAGGCCTTAACCGGAAAATCCAACGAATCCGACGTGGAGCTCTTTGATGATTTTTCGTCGAAAGGGGGCGACCCGGATGATTTGGGCGACAATGTGGATCTTTTCTAAGGCGTCAGGGCCGCGCTCGCCCGCGCCCAAGGCTCTGGAGCGGATTCGCGTCCAAACCGTCTTGTCGCAAGGGGAGGCGAATGGCCGAGGTTGATTTCACCATCCGGGAAGAAGCCGGGGGCAGGCTCATCCTTGAAGGCGAATGCACGGTCAGGGACTGTGAGGCGTTCAGGGACGCGCTGACCGAGGCGCTCTTTAGGCTTGCGCGGATCGATCTGGACATAAGCGGATTGACGCGCGCGGATATGACGTTTTTTCAGCTCGTTTATGCGGCCGGACTTTCGGCGCGGGGGGCGGGAAAAACGTTTCGTTGCGTCGGCCGGATGACGGAAGCCGTGCGCGCAAGCGCCGGGACGGCCGGAATTTTCGGAAATAATGGCCTGAAGCTAATATTCGAAAGCGAGGTTTGACATGTCCAAGACCATAATGACGGTCGACGATTCAGCGAGCATCCGCCAAATGGTCGGTTTCACTCTGAAAAAAGAGGGGTATTCCGTCGTGGAAGCTGTTGACGGAAAAGACGCCTTGTCCAAGCTCAAAGGTCCGATCCACATGGTCATTACCGACCTGAACATGCCGAACATGGACGGCATCGAGCTTATTCGCAACATTCGGGCCCAGGCGGCCTACAAATTCATTCCCATCATCATGCTTACCACGGAATCCCAGGCCGGAAAAAAGCAGGAAGGCAAGACGGCGGGCGCCACCGGGTGGATCGTCAAACCGTTCAAGCCGGAGCAGCTTATCGCCGTCGTTCAGAAAGTGTTGCGTTGACGCCTCGTTCTCGCGGAATGTTTCATGGCGCCATGAAACGTTCACGAGGGCTCATTGATTGTCCCGTAACAAGGCCAGCGAGCGGTTATGGGGTCCGACACGAGGCGCGGCCGCGGGGCGCGCGCCGGAGAAACGTCCATGGCCGGAGACGATATCCATCGCCAAGCCTTCCGTGAGGAGGCGGATGAGCTTCTCATGGAACTGGAAGCCTCGCTTCTGGAACTTGAGGCCCAGCCTGGCAATGCGGAACTCATCAACAAGGTCTTTCGGGCCATGCACACCCTCAAAGGGTCCGGGGCCATGTTCGGCTTTGACGATATCGCCGTGTTCACCCATGACGTGGAATCGGTTTTCGACCGGGTCCGCAACGGCGAGATAACGATCACCAAGCGCCTGCTTGATCTGACCCTGGGCTCCTGCGATCACATCAAATGGCTTCTGGAAACGCCCGATGCCGCGAACGAGGCGGAGAACAAGGGGCCGGAACTCCTCGCGGGCTTTCGGAGCTTTCTCCCCGGCCAGGAACCCCAGGGCGCCCCAGGCGGGACGGACGATGCCGCCGCCCCGCAACAGGAACTTGAAAAAGTCGAATCCATCTACCGCATTCGTTTTCGTCCCGATCCCATGATTTTCTCCTCGGGCAGCAATCCCGCGCTTTTCATCGAAGACCTCGGGGAAATAGGGGCTTGCAAGGCGTTTTTGTACATGGATAAAGTTCCGCCCCTGGACGAGATCGATCCCTTTTTATGCTATGTCTGGTGGGACGTCCTGTTGCGCTCGTCCGAACGCGTGGAGGAGATTCAGGACATTTTCGCCTTCGTCGAGGATCAATGCGAGCTCGTCATCGAGCCCATCGCCCGGGAGGACGAGGCTTGTGAAAGCCTGATTTCGAAAAAACTGGGCGAGATCCTGGTGGAACGGGGGGACATCGATCCGGAGATCCTGAATTCCGCGCTCTCGAGCCAGAAACGCCTGGGCGATATCTTGACCAGCGCGGGGATCGTATCGGAACATCAGGTGGAATCCGCCTTGGCCGAACAGCAGGCCGCCAAGGAGTTCAAGGATAGGCGAGCCCCCCAGACGCCCGCCGCCGCCTCGTCGAGCATCAGAATCTCCGCCGAAAAACTCGATTTGCTCGTGGATCTCGTGGGCGAACTGGTCATCGTCCAGGCCCAGATCAAGCAGGCCGTGGCCAAGTCCGGGGATGTCTTCCTCAACTCCCTGTCCGAGCAGCTCGAACGGTTGAGCGACGATCTGCGCGACTCCACCCTGGGCATCCGCATGCTGCCCATCGGCGCCACCTTCAACAAGTTCAGACGGCTGGTCCGTGATCTTTCCGCCGAACTCGGCAAGGAGATCGAACTGGTCACGAGCGGCGAGGAGACGGAGCTCGACAAGACCGTGATCGAGCGCCTTGGAGATCCCCTTGTGCATCTTTTGCGCAACAGCATCGATCACGGGATCGAATCGCCCGATGAGCGGCAGGCCAAGGGCAAGCCCCGCGCGGGCGTGGTCAGCCTGAGCGCCGAGCACTCGGGCGGCGAGGTCATCATCCGCATCGCCGACGACGGAGCGGGCATGGATCCCGGCCGCATCCGGGCGAAAGCCGTGGAACGCGGCCTGATCGCCCCGGACGCCGAGCTTTCGGACAAGGACGTCTACAGCCTCATCTTTCTTCCCGGGTTCTCCACCGCCGAAAAAGTCACCAGCGTGTCCGGCCGGGGCGTGGGCATGGACGTGGTCAAACGGGCCATCGACCAGCTGCGCGGCGGCGTGGAGATCGATTCGCAACGGGACAAGGGCTCGGTCATCTCCATCCGTCTGCCGCTCACCCTGGTCATCATCAACGGTCTGCAAATCAGGATCGGCGAGGAACACTACGTGATTCCCCTGTCCATCGTGGAGGAATGCGTGGGACTCAGCCGCCACGGCGGCCCGGCGGATCAGAGCCAGATCATCAACCTGCGCGGGGAGAGCGTGCCCTTCATCCGCCTTCGGGAATGGTTTGAAATCGAGGGGACGCCTCCATCCATCGAACAGATCGTCATCACCAGCGTCGACGGCATGCGCGTCGGCCTGGTGGTCGACAACGTCATCGGCGAACATCAAACGGTCATCAAAAGCCTGGGGCGTATTTATCGCGACGTGGAAGGCTTAAGCGGGGCGACCATCAAGGGCGACGGCTCCATGGCCCTTATTTTGGACGTTCCCGGCCTGTTACGGGCCATAAACGAGCAGCCCGCAACGTATCGGGAGAATTGATATGAGTGATCAAAACGTCTTGAACGATAATCAGTATCTGACCTTCACCCTGGAGCGGGAGCTCTTCGCCTTGAATATCGTTTCGGTCCGCGAGGTCCTGGAATTGACCAATATCACCAAGGTGCCCCGTACTCCGAAATTCATCCGGGGCGTGATCAATCTGCGGGGACGGGCCGTTCCGGTGGTGGATTTGCGCATGAAATTCGGGATGGGCAAAACCGAGCGCACGGTCAATACCTGCATCATCATCGTGGAGGTCGAACTTGACGGCGAGGCCGCCGTTCTCGGCGCTTTGGCCGATTCGGTGCAGGAAGTCTACGAGATGGAAGCCTCCCAGATCGAGCCCGCGCCCAGAATGGGCGCCAGGATCAAGGCCGAGTTCATACGCGGCATGGGGAAAAGCGGCGAACAGTTCATCATCATACTGGATATCAACAAGGTTTTTTCCGCCGAAGAGTTGGCAGCGGCTTTCGACCCCCAGCCGGCGGGGGAATCCCGCGAGGCGTAGCAGCATGGCCGATCATACCGTCAGGGAAGGCAGAGCGGGCGCCTCGGCCGCCATGTCCGACAGGGAATACAAGCGATTCAGCGAATTCATCCATGTGGAGTGCGGCATCAAGCTGCCCCCGTCCAAAAAGACCATGGTGGAGGCCCGGCTGCAAAAACGCTTGCGCGTGCATGGCATGTCCGGGTTCAAGGAATACTGCGAGTACGTCTTCAGCGAGAAAGGCCTGGACGAGGAGCTCATTCATTTAATCGACGTCATAACCACCAACACCACAGAATTTTTCCGCGAACCGCGTCATTTCGAAATCATGAACCGCATCGTGCTCCCCAAATGGCATGCGGAACACGGCCGGGGAAAAACCCTTCGCGTCTGGAGCGCCGGATGTTCCACAGGCGAGGAACCCTACACCTTGAGCATGGTGCTTTCGGAATTCGGGGCTACCAGGCCTGATTTCAATTATACCATCCTGGCCACCGACATCTCGACCAAGGTCTTGAAGCGCGCCGCCGGAGCCATCTATTCGGAGGATCGGATCGGCGGCCTCTCCTACGATCTCAAGAAGAAGTATCTCATGCGCAGCAAGGACCGCGCTCGAAAGGAAGTCCGGTTCGTCCCGGAAATCAGGCGGCGCATCCAGTTCAGCCGTCTGAACTTCATGCATGATTTCAAGTTCAGGGAACCCATGCATATTATTTTTTGCCGGAACGTGCTTATCTATTTCGAGAGGTCCACTCAGGAAGAATTGATCAGGAAATTTTGCAACAATCTGGTCCGGGGCGGGAATTTGTTCATCGGCCATTCGGAAAGCCTTACCGGCATGGAGCTCCCGTTGACCCAATTGGCGCCGACCGTCTACACGCGCGTCTGATCCTGGGCTGTCGCATCTGATGGAGCGAAGCATGAGCAAAAAGGTTCGAGTCCTCATCGTGGACGATTCCGCCCTGGTGCGGCAAACGCTCGCGGATATCTTGTCGTCGGATTCCGAGATCGAGGTCATCGGCTCCGCCGCCGACCCCTACGCCGCGGTCAAGAAAATGGAATCCGAGGTGCCCGACGTCATTACCCTCGATATTGAAATGCCGCGCATGGACGGACTGACGTTTCTGCGCAAGATCATGACCCAGCACCCCATTCCCGTGGTCATCTGCTCCACCCTGACCGAGGCGGGCAGCGAAACCACCTTGCGGGCCCTGGAATACGGCGCCACGGAGATCATTCTCAAACCCAAGCTCGGCACCAAGCAGTTTCTCGAGGAATCGCGCATCCGGGTGTGCGACGCGGTCAAGGCCGCCGCCAGGGCGCAGTTGCGCAAGGTGGTCAGACGGGAAGCTATGAAGGTGCAGCCCAAGCTGTCCGCCGACGCCGTGCTTCCCGGTCCTCAGGGAAAGGCCATGTTCCAGACCACGGAGCGGGTGGTGGCCGTGGGCGCCTCCACCGGCGGCACGGAGGCCTTGCGCGTGTTTCTCGAAGCCATGCCCCAGGACTGCCCGGGCATCGTGGTGGTGCAGCACATGCCCGAACACTTCACCGCCGCCTTTTCCAACCGCCTGAACGGCATCTGCCGCATCACCGTCAAGGAAGCCAAGGACAACGACACCATCCTGCGCGGCCAGGCCCTCATCGCCCCGGGCAACAAGCACATGCTCCTCAAACGCTCGGGCGCGCGCTATTTCGTGGAAATCAAGGACGGCCCCCTGGTCCGGCGCCACAGGCCCAGCGTGGACGTGCTGTTCAGGTCCGCCGCCCGGTACGCGGGCAAGAACGCCGTGGGCGTCATCATGACCGGCATGGGCGACGACGGCGCGGCGGGCATGAAGGAAATGCACGATACCGGCGCCTACGCCATCGCCCAGGATGAGGCCTCCTGCGTGGTCTTCGGCATGCCCCAGGAAGCCATCAAGCTCGGCGGCGTGGACAAGATCATGCCCCTGGAAGCCATCGCGGGCGAGGTGGTCCGATTCTGCCAGGGCCGCTAGCCGATCTCCTCGAAAACAAAGATCATTTTGAAATAATAGGCAGTCCGGAGCGTTATCCGCGCAATGCGCATCCACCCGTATTGAGGACTCGGCGCAAGGACCGCATTCCCTGGCGGAGGCGCTTTGCCCGGGAGCAAGGCGCCGCCTTCCCCGTCCCACCCGGACGGGGCGCGTTGATTGGACGCGGCCGCGCCCTTTGATGAGGAAGAGCCTGTGAGCCTTGAGATCGAAGTGAAATTTCCGGTTTCGGATTTCGCTCCCCTGCGGGCGCGGCTGCAAGGGGCGGGCGCCATCTTCCTGTCCAGGGTCTTTGAGCGCAACCTGGTCCTTGACGGCCCGGACGGCGGCTTGCGCGCCCAGGGCGCGCTGTTGCGCCTGCGTCAGGACGTCAGGGCCCGGCTGACCCTGAAACTGCCAAGCCTTGATGGCCCAGCCGGATTCAAGACCCGCGAGGAGATCGAGACCACGGTGGGGGATTTCGAGACCGCGGCCGCGATTTTCGGCCATCTCGGCTATGTGGAGAGCCTGCGCTACGAGAAGATGCGGGAAACCTGGCGTTACGCCGACGCCCTGGTCTGTCTGGACGAGCTGCCGTACGGCCTTTTCATGGAAATCGAAGGCGAACCCGATTCCATCGTCATGGCGGCGGCTGCCCTGGGCCTTCGCATGGAAACCGCCTCCACCGCTTCCTACCTGGACCTCTATCACGCCCATCTCGACGCCAAAGGGCTGGAGCGTTCCGACAGCTTCGTCTTTTCCCCCGAGCGCGGCGCCCGCTTGCGGGCCCTGTGCGCCGCCACCATGACCGAGGATTGATCACGCGGCCTCTCGCCTTTCTCACTCCGCGACCGGCGCTTGTAAGGCCGGACCGTTTTCAGTAGGCTTTTTCAGACGGCCTCGCTGGGCTTTTCTTCAGCCCGGCGGCCTCGACATCGGGCCATTGGGAATTATATACACTGAGCAGAGGCGGGCGTGAAAGACATGTCCCACAAACCTGAATGAGTTATGGTATGAGCGAAGCGTTCGGCAACGAGCAACGGGAATCCGGGGCAGGGGTGGAGGAAGAAATCCGGGAGCCCAGACGGTTCAAGGTATTGTTGCACAACGATCACTATACGACCATGCAATTCGTGGTCATGACCCTTGTCAAGGTGTTCAACAAGACTGAGGCGGAAGCCACAAGAATCATGCTGAACGTCCACAATAACGGAGTGGGCGTTTGCGGGGTGTACACCTCCGAGGTGGCGGAACTCAAGGTGGCCATGGTGACCAAGCTGGCCCGGGAGAATGGGTTTCCGCTTAAATGCAGCATGGAAGAGGTTTGAATGTTAAGCAAGAGATTGGAAAAAGTGCTGACAACGGCCGTCAAGGAAGTCAAGAGAAGGAACCACGAATACCTGACTCTTGAACATCTTCTGTACGCCATGGTCCTGGACGATTCCGGCAGGGCCATCCTGGGCAACTGCGGCGCCAATATCGTACGCCTGAAAAACCAGCTCGAACGCTTTTTCATCGATCAGCTGGAAGTCATGCCCCAGGAGGTTTCCTCCGAAGTGGTGCAGACGCTCGGCGTACAGCGGGTTCTGCAACGCGCCATCATGCAGATGCAGTCCTCGGGCAAGGAACGGGTCGAGGTGGGCGACGTGCTGGCCGCCTTTTTCGACGAGGAGGATTCCTACGCGGTCTATTACCTGAAGTCCCAGGGCGTGACCCGGCTGGACGTGCTGGAATACATTTCCCACGGCCACGGCGGAGACGACTGGAACAAGGAGGAGTCCGGGGAGACCAGGACGGCGGAGGAGAAGGACGCCAAGGCCGGCGGATCGGCTCTGGAACAGTTCACCGTGAATCTGGTGGAACGGGCGGCATCCGGCGGGATCGATCCTTTGATCGGCCGCAAGGAGGAGCTTGAGCGCACCATCCAGGTGCTCAACCGCCGTCGCAAGAACAATCCCATCTTCGTGGGCGATCCGGGCGTGGGCAAGACGGCCATCGCCGAAGGGCTGGCGCTCAAGATCATGCGCGGCGAAGTGCCCGAAGCCTTTCTCAACGCCGAGATCTTCGCCCTGGACATGGGCGCCCTGTTGGCGGGCACCAAGTATCGCGGCGACTTCGAGGCGCGTCTCAAGGCCGTTTTGAACGAGCTGAAAGGACGTCCGGGCGCCATTCTCTTCGTGGACGAGATTCACACCATCGTGGGCGCGGGCGCCACCAGCGGCGGATCGCTGGACGCCTCCAACATCCTGAAGCCCGTTCTGGCCTCGGGAAGCCTGCGCTGCATCGGCTCCACCACCTACGAGGAGTACAAGAACCATTTCGAGAAGGACCGGGCGCTGTCCCGGCGCTTCCAGAAGATCGATATCGGCGAACCCACCCGGGAGGAGGCCCTGGAAATCCTGAAAGGGCTCAAATCCTACTACGAGGAGCACCACGGCGTGCGCTACGCCGCGCCCGCGCTCAAGGCCGCCGTGGAACTCTCGGCCCGGCATATCAACGACCGCTTCCTGCCCGACAAGGCCATCGACGTGATCGACGAGGCCGGGGCCGTGTCCAAGCTCCGGGGCAAGCCCGGGGGCAAGGCCAGGATCATCACCGCCCAGGACGTGGAGAAGGTTGTGGCCCGTATGGCCAAGATCCCGAGCGAGCGCGTCACCTCCTCGGACCGGGACCGGCTCATGTTCCTGGATTCGGAGCTCAAGGGCGTGATCTACGGCCAGGACCAGGCCATCGACGCCGTGGTCAAGGCCATCCGCCGTTCCCGGGCCGGGCTGGCCCTGCCGGGAAAGCCCACCGGCTCCTTCCTTCTGGCCGGTCCCACGGGCGTGGGCAAGACCGAGCTCGCCCGGCAGCTGGCCCAGACCATGGGCATCAATTTCATGCGTTTCGACATGAGCGAGTACATGGAAAAGCACGCCGTGGCCCGGCTCATCGGCGCGCCTCCGGGCTACGTGGGCTTCGAGCAGGGCGGCCTTCTGACCGACGGCGTACGCAAGCATCCGCACAGCGTGCTGCTTCTGGACGAGATCGAAAAGGCCCACCCGGACATGTTCAACATCCTGCTCCAGGTCATGGACTACGCCACCCTGACGGACAACAACGGCCGGAAGGCGGATTTCTCCCACGTGATCCTGCTCATGACCACCAACGCCGGAGCAAGGGAAATGAGCGCCAAGTCCATCGGCTTTTCCGGCAAGGCCGATCCGGGCGAGGCGGCGGGCAAGGGGCAAAAGGTCCTGGAGCGTCTGTTCAGCCCGGAATTCCGCAACCGGCTCGACGGGATCATCCACTTCAAGCCGCTCACCCCCGAGATCATGTCCATGATCGTGGGCAAGTTCATCGGCGAGCTGAATGCGCAGATGCGCGAACGCAACGTGACCGTGAAGGTCAGCGACGAGGCAGCCGCCGTGCTGGCGGAAAAGGGCTTCGATCCGTCCTACGGGGCGCGGCCGCTGGCCCGGGTCATCCAGACCGAGATCAAGGACGCCCTGGCCCAGGAGATGCTTTTCGGCGCGCTGCAAAAGGGCGGAACGGCCTACGTGTCTCCCTGCGCCAAATGCAAGGGCAAGCCGGCCAAGGACGGCGGCGAGCAGCCGCTCTTTACGTTCCGCTACGAAGGCCCCGGCGCCGCCTCCAAGAAGAAGGCCCCGGAAATGGCCCCTGCCTGATCGATCGCCGGGGGGGCGGAAACCGCCCCCCCGCATCCGTCATGCCCATTTTTCTTCTTGCCGAGGCCCCGGTTTTTCCGCCTCCCCATCTGGCCGAGCCCGGAGGGCTTCTGGCCGTGGGCGGTGACCTTTCCCCCGAACGCCTGACCGCCGCCTACGCCCAGGGGATTTTTCCCTGGTACGACGCGGACAGTCCCATCCTGTGGTGGTCGCCGGACCCCAGGCCCGTGATTGTTCCATCGCGGGTCCACGTGCCCGCGCGTCTGGCCCGCACCCTGCGTCAGGGCCGCTTCGCCCTGACCCTGGACGCGGATTTCGCCGCCGTCATACGCGCCTGCGCCGAAACGCCCAGGAAACGGGAGAAGGGCACCTGGCTCGTCCCGGATATGATCGCGGCCTACGAGACCCTGCACAAGGCCGGCGTCGCCCACAGCGCCGAGGCCTGGCTCGATGGGCGCCTTGTGGGCGGCCTGTACGGCGTGGCCCTGGGCAAGGCTTTTTTCGGCGAATCCATGTTCCACGTCGAGCGCGACGCCTCCAAGGCCGCCTTCGTCGCGCTGGCGGGCTTTCTGGCGGAAAAAGGCTTTCATTTCATCGATTGCCAGCAGACCACCGGGCACATCATGCGCTTCGGGGCTGAGGAGCTGCCGCGCAAGGCGTTTTTGCGCCTGTTGAAAAAAGCCGCGGCCGAACCGCCGGTCGCTGGAAAATGGGCGCTTTCCGGCCAGACGGTTCAGCCGAGCGTCCTGGCGTAGAGCGCGCGCAGCATGGCGGGGTCGAGGCCGGAATCCCAATGCCCGGTCGCGACCGCCGTGAGCCACATCGCCAGGAACAGGCAAAGCGCGGCCAATCCCGGAAACCACCAACGGACGCGGCGGCCGAGGAAGGCGTACGCCAGGGCCTTCTCCTTGGCGCACGATCCCACGCAACGGGCGCAGCCGACGCATTCGGGCGTGCGAATCGCGTTCTTCCCGTCAATGGCGATATCCGCCGGGCAGACGCGCCTGCAGCGGCCGCAGCCCGCGCAGGCGTTCGCGTCGCGTTCAATGCGCGAGATCCCCGTCAGGGCCAGAAGGCCGAGAAGAGCGCCGTAGGGACAGAGCCAGCGGCACCAGGCGTTGCGGACCACCAGGCCAAGGACGGCCAGAACGGCCAGGACCGTGAGCGCCGTCCGGGAGGGATCGAGGAAAAATCGCAAGAGATGCGCATCCGCCGTGAGATTGTACGAGCCGAGCACAAAGGCTTTGAGAGCGGCGCCGCTCATGCCGAAAAACGCGGTGATAAGGAAGAAGAAGAGCAGGACGTATTTCACGGAGCAGGCCAGGGCGTTGACGAGTCCCGGCGGCCTGCGCGCAAGGCCCAGCTTGCGTCCGGCCCCGGCCAGAAGATTCGAGACCAGGCCTGCGGGACAGATGAAGGCGCAGAAGTTTCTGCGCAGGAAAAGACCGGTGAGAATGGCGAACAGAAATATGGTCAGTCCGGCGGGATGGGCGGGATCGTACCGCCCGGTGGTGAGGAGATATTTCAGGCCGAGCAGGGCGCTTATGGGTAAAAAGCCTTCCACGCCCGAAGGCCTGGCCACCGGCGCGCCGGAACAGAACAGAGAAAACCGCCAGCCGATGATCAGGCAGATTCCCAGAAAAACGCATTGAATGGCTCGCTGAAAACGGTACGGCGTCATCAGCTTGCGCGCTTCCTTGACTGTAAACACCGAATATCCCCCTTGAACCCGCTGCGCGTATTGTTGGAGAAGAGGCCGACGGCGGCCAACGGGCTGTCGCCCGTGAAGGTCACGGCATTGATTTGCGTGGTTACGGATTGTTGGCGGGGCATCGGCGCGCCGCCGGTGAATGCCGCATCAGGCTCTCCTTGTCCGTCAGGCCTCGGCCCTCGCGCCGGAGGGGGCTGGCGGCCGCTTTGAAGCGGCGTCGCGCTTTTCCTCGATTGATCGCCTTCCGTCAAGCCCTGGGCTGTCCGCGCGGGGCCGGACCGGGCGTCGCGCTGCGGACCGATACGAGACCGCTGCGCCATTGGTTGGAACAGAAGCCGTCAGCGACCAGCGGGTTATCACAATTAAGATACAATCATTATTTCAATAGGTTAAGCGTCATGAGGGAATGGGGCGGGCTGGCGGATAATGGCGCGGCGATGCCTGGGATGCTGCTGGGGAAGGGTTTGAAAAGGCGGCCGGGGATGCGGCCCCAGCCCAAAACGCGTGGGGCGGGCCCTTTGGGCCCGCCCCAACGGACGATTTTTCCGAGAAACGGCTATTTCAGGAGCAGGAGCGTATGCGACAGCGCCGGGGAGGACATCGAGGCCCAAATGGGCATCGCGGTCCAAAGGTTCGAGGTGAACTGGACGGGACTGGAACCATCCACGTTCACGGACCAGATATCCTCGTCGTCCGCCACAAAGAGAATCCGCAAACCATCCGATGTGAAGCTGGGATAGGTCATTTTCGTCACCCCAGGAACGGTAATGGTGCGCGCTCCCGAGCCATCCGTATTCATGACCCGCAGATGGAAATCGCCTTGCAGCGAGGTTGTTTCTTCGGACCAGACAAGTGTTTTGCCGTCTTTTGAAACATTAAGGTCGAAGTCGGACAGGTTGTTCGATTGGAACAGGGTCGTCTGCGATGCGTTCGCCGCGTTGTAGACGCGTATTTCCCTGTTCGGGGTCCAGTTTCCGCTGTCATAGATGAAGTAAACCAGCTTGTTGTTTCTTGGATTGACGACAGGGTTGACGTCCTTGTCGTTGGCGTTGTTGAAGACGAGACTTTCGCCGGTTCCCGTCGCCGCAATCCGGTAGATCTTCTGTTCCGTGGAGGAATAGCCAACTTCGTAAATCAAGTTCTGACTGTCGGGATACCAGGAGAAGGCGTTGACGCCTTTTTCTCCCAAATCGCTCAGTTCGCCACGATTGGTGAGCTGTTTCACGTTCGCCCCGTCGATGTCCATGACGAACAGATCCGGCCGTACGCCGGAGGCGGAGCTTGCGTTTTGCAGGTACGCCACCTTCTTCCCGTTGGGAGACAGCCGTCCGATGACATCCGTCGCGTTGTTCAGGATTTTGCGTTGGTTCGAGCCGTCGGCGTCCATGATCCACATTTCCCAAGCGCCTGTGGAGCTTTGCTTGGCGTTGAAGACGATGGATTTAACGTTCGCTTTGGACAGCAACAGCGTTAAGGAGCTTGACGTCCACGCCCCCTGGGTTCCGTAGGCGTTGACGGCGCACACCCGCCAATACCATTTTCCGTATCCCGTGAGGGCGGAGCCGAGGCCGATGCTCGTCCCCTGTACGGTCGTATCGACGACCGGGCCGGTAAAGGACGCGTTGTTCGCCACTTGGACGCGGTAGGATGACGCCCCGGAAACGGCGCCCCAGGCGAGCGTCGCGCCCGGCTGCGTCGTCGTCCCCGGGTTGGCCGCCGGATTGACGACCGGGGCCGCCGGAGGCGTCGCCGCGCAGGATGAGGAGTACCAATACCCCGTATCCCAGACCATGACGTTCCAGTCACACGGACTGGAAAAGGCCAGGGCAGGCGCTCCCAACAGTATGCATGTGAACCAGAAGGTCCTCATAATCGACTCCCTTCCCATTGATCGGGTCTCCATTCTCGGTGAACGATCCGGATTGTTCCCTTGCCCATGGCGAGGCTAGTTGCACACGCTGGCTGTTGGATTGTCCCGGCATATGATGTCCTTGAGAGACTGCACGAGGCAGTTTAAGGAGTTGATCTGGGAGTAGAGGATGTCGAAGTTCTGGTTGACCTCTTCGGCTTTGGCCGGCGTGCCGGATTGGAAGGTATAGGCCTTGGTCGCCACGTCCGAGCAGGACGAGCCGGTGGTGAAATACCAGTCCACAGCGGAAGCCAGGGCGACGCCGCCGAGGCTTTTCACGCCCGTCCCGACCACGGCGCGATACTGGGTGTCGCCTGTCAGGTTGGAGGACGGCGTGAAGGTGGCCACCCGCGTTGAGGAATTGTACGTGACGGTTCCGGGGACCGAGACGCCCGCGTTGGTGGCCAGGGTGAAATTCGTGTTGGTGATGGTCGCCGCATCCATGTCGAGATTGAAGGTCGCCGTGACCGTGGTCTTGACCGAGACGTCGAGAGCGCCGTCATCCGGGGACTTGGCGATGACCAGGGGGACGGTCGAGGTGCAGGCTTCGAAATCGGAGTAGAGGTAGGAGCCGGAGCTGCACAGGCTGGAGTTGAACGCGCGCACCGAGGTATCCGAGGTGTTGTAGATGGTCACGTCTTTCAACTGGTAGGGGCCGTTGGCCTGCAGACAGTTGATGTCCTCGCCGTTCCAGTTCAGGGGGATGTCGGTGGCCACGCCGCCAGTCAGGCTCACCGTGGTGGAGGCCCAGCCGATGAGCTGGCCGGAGCTGGAATACAAGGCCCCATTGAGGGCGTACGAACCGCTGTTTGTCGCGGTGGCGTTCACCTGGGCGGTGATGGTGTTGTATTTGGAGTCGGAGTCCGTGTCCTGCACGGTGAAGGCGCCGCTGTTGATGGTGACGTTGTTCGAGGCCGTCCCGGATGTGGAAATGATGCCGTAATCGACCGTGACGGCCCAACCGCCGTTGAGGGTGTCGATCTCCACTGTTACGGTATTGGCGCCGGGCGCGTTGAGCAGGGACGTCGGCACGGTGAAGGTGTTGATGCTCCAGGCGCCGTTCGAACCGGTCAGATAGCCGAGATAGTTGCCGTTGATGTAGGCCTTGTCGCGTTCCGGGGTGCTCCCGCCGTCGTAATCCACGTCATATGTGGACAAGGTCAGATAGACCGAAGACTGGCTGATGCTCTGGTCGACGTTGATGGTGAATTCAATGGGGCTGCCGCTTCGATACAGATACTGGTCGAGGTTGAAGCCGGAATCGGTGATCCATTCCGTTCCCGCCGTGCGCAAGGTGGCGTTTTTCCTGGCGTCCAGACTCATGGGGTTCGGCGGGGAAGGCGTTTCAAGTCCATGGCAATCCCCTTGACCCGGGGGGCAGTCGGAAGCCATGGCGTTGGAAATTGGGGCAAGGATAAGAATAAAGACGGCCAGAACAAGCATTTTTCGAAACGCGTTCATGGTGGGGCGCATATGCTTTCCTTCACTGTAAAAGTTTCACTTCCTCTTTCCACTCCTCCTCAGCCACACGCATGCTGCGACTTCAAATAAATATGTGAGACATTATAGCTGGTTGCCGAATTCAAAGCGCTTAGGATGGATTTATATATTTCTATAGCATGTGGATGATAATGTCAATTATGTCTATGAAGATTCGTTCATGGAATATCATAACATGCTTTATCAAATATATTTTTATCCGTGAAGTTGCAAATATTGTACAAATAATAGGGTGATTGAATAGTCAAGGCACGCTGACAGTTGAATTTGATTCATGCTATGCAATCGTATATTTGTGCTTGAGTGAATATATTCTTGAAGTATACATGCATTGATCAATTACTTGTGCGTTTTTATAATATGTTGATGAATAATGCTTGAGCGTTGCAATAAGAGATCACGTCGATCCTCTGCTATTGTAAGCATAGAAATTGTTGTTGATATGACGATGTACTTGATAGTTCTAGGGATGATCATTCAATGGATGACGTGACATATTCATTGCGGCAGTCGCGCCGGTCTCATGCGCATTGGGCAGCGTTCATTGATTTACGGCGCGTTCAAATTCTTCGCCAAAGAGCGATTTTGCGTTGTTTGGCGCATGTCGGGCGTTCCGGGATCAAGTTCGCCGTCGTGCTTCGGTCGCCTGCCTCGTCTGGTACTTCACATGCATTGCCGGATGTGCGCAGGCATGGAAAATGCCACTTGCAACTGCCGATGAATATTATGGAAAACGACAGTTCTCGAATCATGCATATATTGTGACTATAATATATGGTGCATGATTATATAAATAGTATTGAGGGGAGTTCATATTGATGTCGAATGATTTTGATGAAGATACGTTTTGTATACCGTATATATCTTGCAGAAAAATCTTGGACTGGATGATTCCGGCGTATCGCCGTTGCCATGACATCGCCGACGGTATGGCCGCTTGCGTGATACGCAAGGATATGATCCTCTTCGGAAGACAGCGTCAGGGGTTCACGCTGGTGAGGGCCTATATGGATGCGGCCAGCGACAGACTTTCGTCTGGCGGCGCGCCGGATGGGACTTGTCCGTACCTGCTTGCGTCGTCCCGTCGCCATGCGCTAGCGGCGGTTCGCGACCACAGGAACAGGCGCCCATCAAGCGGGAAGCGCTTGACGTTCGCGTTGAAACGCCTGGACCTGGGTGAAGGTTGGGCCATATAGCGGTTGGAGTGGAAACAGCGCAACGCCCACTAACGCGGGGCCGTTCGTATGCCTTCGACCTACACACTGTTACCTCGTTTGCGCGCTCAGGAATAGTCCAGGAGCATCGGGAGAAACGAGCGGAGGGAGTATGGCGGCGAACAGGGGGATCCGGAAGGACTTTTTGGGCGGGCTGCTCAGCGGCGACGGCGAGGGGGATGGCGCCCTTAACGGGCTCATGCGGCTGACCCATCGCGATCCGTCTTCCTTGCCCCTGGAGGAGGCGCGGGAGGATGTCCGGGAGAGCCCGCCTCCTGAAACGTCCGCGTCATCGCTTTTGACGGATTCTTCGCAAAGCCGCCTTCCTGAGCCCGGGGAAACGATCGGTGGAGCCCTTCCGGCCTTGTCCACGGAGGCGCTTTCCCGGCTGGAGGCCGTCAGGGCGGACCTCGTTTCGTTTTTACCCGCGAGCGCCGAAGCCTCGCTTTCCACCTCCCTGGTGGCCGAGGCGGCCATGCGCATCGTTCTGGCGGATTTCAAGAAACTGGGCGGACGCAGCCGGTTGGCCGCCGTGCTTGCGGCCTGGTTCGCCGAAAGATAGCCTTTCCTGCGAGGATGGCGCGACCAATTCACCCGCGAGAGCCGCAGCCTCGCTTTCCGCCTCCCTGGTGGCCGAGGAGGCCTTGCGCATCGTTCTGGGGGATTTCAAGAAACTGGGCGGACGCAGCCGGTTGGCCGCCGCGCTCGCGGCCGGGTTCGCCGGAAGATGGCCTTTCTCGCGAGGATGGCGCGGCCAAAGCTATAGGCGGCGATCCCAAGGCGGACGTTGTCGCGCCGTGAGGGGCCGCATGCCCTGTCCCTTCACGGGGTGCGGCGTTACCGGCCGAGGCGCGCCGGATCAGGCGGCGAAGCCGTCCCTGATGTTGCGGAAAAGGAGCAGCAACAGATGTTGGGGCGTGGCCTGGCCGTCGATGTTGAGGCTCACGAGCCGCATGACCCGGTTGCCGAGCGGGGTGACCAGTCCTTCGGTTTCCAGCACATGCTCGTGGGTTTTCTTGGCGGCCGCGTCCACGCTATTTATGGAAAGGCTCCAGATTGCGCCGCATCGCGACCAGCGCATGCCCTGAACGCGATGCTTCTTGCCGCCTTTTTCCATGATCCCGAGAAACTCCCCCAGGCTGAAGGGTTTCTGGCCTCCGGACACCCCCAGGTACTCGCCTTGTTCGTTCAGGATGACCAGGGGCAGGTCGAGTTCCTCCCGGGACGGACCGGATTCCCCGGCCTGATCCCGTCCGCCGTCCTTGTGGGCGAAGGCCTTGTCCAAGCGTTTGTCCAGGCGCTCCTCCAGGCGTTTTCCCTGGGCCGCCAGTTTCTCGATGCGCGCCAAAAACACGGCCTCGCGCACGGCCAGTTCCCGTTCCAGCCGTTCCTGCGCTTTTCGCGCCGCCTCCAGCTCCCGCTTGAGCGCTTCCACGTCCTGTGTTTTCGCGGCCGCGTCCTGGAAGGCGGCGAAGGCTTCCAGAACGCTTGAGAGGACGTCGTCGCGCGATTGGGCGGCCCCTGGCGCGTCCTGTGCGTACGGCGCGCCTCGCGCGTCCGGGGGCGTTGGCGGCGTCCCTGTGACGGCGGGCGCGAGGGCCTGTTCGCGTTCGGCCGTGACGCCGAGATGCTCCTCGATTTGCGCGGCGGTCCAGTTCAGGGAGAACAGTTCCCTGATTTCGGCGAAGACCTGAAGCGCTTCCAGCGGATAGCGCCGGTTGCGTCCGGCGCCGAGCGGTTTGGGCAGGATATTGGTAAACCGGTCCTTGTAGTAGGTGACAGTGGACGGGGGGATGCCCAGACGCCGGGCGATCTGGCGTAGGCTCAGGCAGGGTTCGGGGACTGGGCGATTGTTGCGCATCGATTGCTCATCGTTGTTCATCTGTGACGGTGTTGATCAGGCTTCGGAAAAAGTCAAGGGCGGCCGTGGGATGCGTTCGCATGATCCGTGTCGAAGGATCACGGTTTCGATCCTTTCATTTGGGGGTAATCCGTCTTGCGCTCCTCCTGCGCGCGGGAGCGGGCGCCCGCGCTTCGCGGCGTTGTTCCATGCCGGCGAATGCGATCAACGAAAGAGCAATCCAGCCGTCAGGGTAAGTGGGCGCCGCGACGGTTGTTGACGACGTTGTATCCCGTTTGATATTGAATAGGTAGAATGATCAGCGATGTATTGTTTGCAGAAAATATTTATACGCTTATACTTGCTTGTCATTTGTGTTTGCCGCTTACATCGTAACATCCTAGCCTTTGAAGGTGCGGAATGAAAGCCGGTAAGGAGTCGCCAAAATATGCGGAGAATATTGAGCTGTTTTCAAAATACGGCACAATGAAGTATGTTGTCCTGATTGCGTTCTCAATAGTGATAGCATCGACGTTTGTATATTTCGTAAGCAATGAGATTGTCTTGAGCCAATCGGAGGACAGAGTACGTGACGCTATGCTCGAAATTCGAGCTTTTCATAGATATATTCAGAATGACATGCATCCTAATTATTATAGGTTAATGGAGGAGAAAAGACTGCCGGACGGGTTTTATGCGCCGGAGCTTCTTTCTTCTTCGTATATAGCAAGGTCATTTCAAAAGTATTATAATAACGAACGCTCGGAGATAGGCCTGCCTGAGATTAAATACAAACTCGCTGCGATAGATCCAAGAAATACCATCAACAAAGCGACGCCTGAAGAAGAACGCCTCATTGCGCGATTCAATGAGGATGAGAAGCTTGACCATATTCGATATGCCGTTGAAGAGGATGGAACCCGGTATCTTGTCGTGGTCATGCCTTTCTTGCGCAATCAACCGGCATGTCTCGTGTGTCATGGAAGACCGGAAGACGCGCCTGTCCAACTTCAGAACATCTACCATTGGACCGGGGGGTATGATCGAAAGATTGGAGATATATCAGGCGTTGAAATCATGAAAACGCCCATTCAGGCCAAAGCGAACGTTCCTTTGCTTGCCACGGTGGGGGCGATTCTCTTCACGCTGATCTTGTCCATTTCATTTGTTTTGAACATTTTATACAAGAAAGTAATCAGGCAAAAGATAGATGATTTGATTCTCAAGCAAGAGCTTCTGATCGAGGAGAAAAACAAGGCGGATGCGGCCAACAAGGCGAAGTCGATATTTCTTGCAAACATGAGCCACGAGATACGGACTCCGCTGAATGGTATTTTTGGCATGTTGCAGCTATTGAACATGACGGATATGACAAGAGAGCAAGAAGACTATGTATCGTCAGCCAAAAAAGCCACTGGGCGCCTTACGGGATTGCTGTCCGACCTGCTCGATATCTCAAGAATCGAATCCGGAAGATTGGAAATCGTTGCCTCCGAATTCGATCTCTCCGCTACTGAAGACGCGGTGCGGGAATTATTCGAGCTGACCGTACAGGAAAAAGGTCTCCGCCTTGTTTTTACCCGCGCAAACGATGTCCCTGTCCGCTTGATTGGAGATGAAACCCGGTTGCGGCAAATTCTCTTCAATCTTGTGGGAAACGCCATCAAATTTACCGATCAGGGTGAAGTCAACGTTGCCTTTTCCGCGCCGCCGCAATGCCAAGGCGCCCGTTTTCGCCTGCTCATTACCGTGAGCGATACCGGCATCGGCATTGCGGAGGAGGATCTCAAAACGATTTTCGAACCGTTCGTTCAAGCGGAGGCCTCCTACACCCGCCGCTTCCAGGGCGCGGGATTGGGGCTTACCATCGTGCGGCGGCTTGCCGCCCTGATGGACGGCGAGATGAGCCTGGACAGCGTCCACGGCGTTGGCACGACGGTCTGTCTCTCCCTGCCGTTCACGCTTCCGGCCGGAGACGAGGGCGCGAGCCCGGGCGAGGAACAGGAGACCGTCGGCCGGATACAACCGCCCGTTCGTATTCTGCTTGCGGAAGACGACATCATCAGCGCGATGGCATACCGGCGCATGCTCGAGAAAATGGGATGCTCCGTGGCGGTTGCCAGAAATGGCCGTGAAGCGCTCGATCGCCTGGGTCAGGACGTCTTCGATCTGGTGGTGATGGATGTCCAGATGCCTGTCATGGACGGGGTGGAGGCGACGAAGGCGATTCGGGAATCCGCGTCGCTGGGCGAGCAGGCGCGGTTGCCGATCATCGCCATGACCGCCTACGCCATGGCCGGCGAAAAGGAGATCTTCCTCGCCGCAGGGATGACCGGCTATCTGGCAAAGCCCGTCGATCGGGAAGGACTGCGCCTTGCCATCGAGGCGGCGATGGGCAGGACGCTCACGGAGGCTTGAACGATCTTCCCGCCCGTCGCCGAACTCCTTTTGACTTCATGGAATGGGCGCGCCATGGCGCCTCGTCCTCGTTGCTTCGCATCTCAGGGGAGGCGTCCTTGCGCTTTCTCCCCAACTCGCCGGGATAGCTCTTCAGGAAGCCTGTGAATCCAGGGACAGGGCGCCGGACGGCTTGGGCGCGCGATAGCCGAGCTGGCTCAGGCGAACGCCGATGAGCACGGCCAGCGCGGCCATGCCCTGGACGGGGCTGAGGGTTTCGCCCAGGAACAGCCAGCCGAACAGCGCGGCCGATACGGGCACGAGATTGATGAACGACGAACCCTTGCCCGCCGGCATGTGTGAAAGACCCCAGTTGTAGAGGCCGAAGGCCCCAAGCGTCGCGCCCGCGCCAAGGTAGGCCAGGGAAAGCAGCGTGGCGGCGTCGAGTTCCAGCGCCGCCCGGAAAAACGGCGCCGCGCCCGGCAGGAAAAAGACCGCGCCCGCGAAGGTCTGCAGGGCCGTGAGACTCCAGGCGCCGTAGCGATCGCTCAGGCCTTTCAAAAGGAGCATGTAGGAGGCTGCGCAAGCCATGGCGCACAGCTCCAGGGCGTTGCCGAGCAGGGGATGGGGGGCGCGCGCGTCCGGGGCGGCCTCAAGGCTGAGCCAGGCCACGCCCAGCATGGCCAGGATCAATCCAGCCGCCGTCTTGGCGCTCAGTCGTTCCCCAAGGGTCAAACAGGCGCCCACGGCCACCAGCAGGGGAACCGAGGCGGAGATGACCCCGGCCTGGGCCGAGGTGGTGAAGGTCAAGGCGTTGGCCTCGAAAATGAAATACAGACAGGGCTGGAGCAGGGCCAGGACGGCGAGCGCCTTCCAATCCCCCTTTTTGTAGCGGGGAAACCGGAAGAGCTTCCCGGCGAAAGGAAGCAGGAGCAGGGCGCCCAGGGTCATACGCGCCCACATGACCGCCCAGGGGGAGAGCCCCGAGACGGCGGTCTTCATGGCGGAAAACGAACCGCCCCAGAGCAGGACGGCGGCGGTGGCGGCCAGAACCGGAGCGATGGCCCCGAACCGGTCGCGCGCGGGTGAAGGCGTCATGGCAACTCCTTGATGTTTTCAAGGCGTTTCGCATGACCACGGACGCGGGTCTTGTAAAAAAGCGCGGATTTCCTCAGCGGGAAAGATACTGGCCAGGGGTGGCGCCCACGATCTTCTTGAACACGTGGGTGAAATGGCTTTGATCCGAAAAACCCGTTTCCAGGGCCGCCTCGGCCGGGGTAAGGCCCCCAAGAAGCAGGGATTTGGCCCGGTCAATGCGGCGCAGGGTGCGGTAGGCGTGGGGTGAAAAGCCCGTGGCCCGGCTGAACACCCGAATGAAGTGATGGCGGCTGAGCCCGGCTTCCTTGGCCGCCTCTTCCAGGCTCATTTTTTCCGAAAGCCGTTCGGAGAGAAATTCGCGGGCGATGCGTACGGCCTTGGGCTCGTGAGGGGGCGCGATGTTGGCGGCGGGATGTCCGGCGTGGTCCGCGATAAGCGCGGCCAGGGCGGAAAAAAGCACGGTGTCGCGCTCCAGACGGTCGCAGCCCGTCTCGATCAGTCCCGTAAGGCCCATGAGCAGGCTCCAGGCCTTGGGCTGGCGCACGACCAGACGCTCGAATTCCAATACGCCCGCCTTGCCCTCGGTCACGTCCTGGACGATGTCGCGCATGAAGTCCGCGGACAGGTAGAACATGCGGTAGCTGGCCGTCTGGCCGGGCCTGGGGATGCCGGTGTGGATCTGGCCGGGGTTGAACAGGGACAGTTCGCCCGGAGCCACGAAGGCGTCGTCGTCGCCCTGGTCCACGCACCAGGCGCCCCCGCGCTCCATGAGACCGATCAGGTAGACTCCGTCGTGGGCGTGTTTGGGAAAGGCGTGGCGAGTCTGGCGGGCGAAGCGGATTTCAAGCCCGCCCATGTCCTTGTCGCGCAGAAATGCGATGTCGCCGGTCGTTCCGCTCATGATGTCCGGTCCCCGTCCCTTCCGATACGCTGAGCGGTAGCGGATTCGCAAGGCCGGTTCTTGTAAAAAATTGCGGTTTTCCTTTTGCGCGAATCGCCATACCAGGTCTGTACCCGCCGTGGCTGGACAATTGTTCACTATTGTTCAATGAAATATAACCATATATATTTAAATATTTTTTTCTCAGACATCGTTTCCAACCCCGTGCGCGGCGGTCTCGATCGGGACGGCCTGGACGCTGATTGGCGCGATTTCGCCCCTGGCCTGTCCGTTTTCCACCGCTTGCCGGGTTTCTTCGGTCATTTCGCAGATGAATGCGGGAGGTCTGGGGCGCCGGGGAACGCCGGATTCACCTCTACACCTCGCGGCGCCGCGCAGGGAAGGCGGGCGGGGGCGGGCGGCGTTATTTGGCGAGGAGGTTTTCCTGGTCCCTGAGGAAAAGCGCGATGAGCCCGGCCATCTGTTCGGGCGCCTGGTACATGAGCCAGTGGCCACCGCCCGGGAAGCGGGCGAGCCAGGAACCTCTAATGACTCCGGCCATGCGCAGGCCTTCGCTCACAGGGGTGACGTCGTCCTCCTCGCCGTAGACGAGCAGGGTTTCCTTGGCCAGGCCGGGGAGATCGGAAGAGCGTCGTGTAGGGAAAGAGTGTAGATCTCGGTGGTC
>CALGYO010000199.1 GCA_937934715.1 uncultured Desulfovibrionaceae bacterium
CGAGATGTAGCCGTGACTGGAGTTCAGACGTGTGCTCTTCCGATCTCCAGAAAGACCGGCGCGGGGATCGTCGTCTTTCCCGAAATGGCCGTCACGGGCTACCCGCCCGAGGATCTGCTCCTCAAGGAGGATTTCATCGAGCGGACCGGGGAGGCCGTGCGGGAACTTGGCGCCGCGTCCGCCGGGCTCACCCTGATCTTCGGGGCGCCGGTCCCGGACGGGGACCTCAGAAACGCCGCCGTTATCGCCCACGACGGCGCCCTGGCCGCCCGCTACGACAAGCGCTATCTGCCCAATTACGGGGTTTTCGACGAGAACCGCTATTTCATGGCCGGAACGGGCAACGCCGTCTTCGACCGGGAGGGCTTCCGGTTCGGGGTGAGCGTGTGCGAGGACATCTGGTATCCGGGCGGACCGCCCGCCGAACAGGCCATTGAGGGCGGCGCCGCCCTTCTCATCAATATTTCCGCCTCGCCCTACCACATGGGCAAGGGCGCGGACCGGGAGCGCATGCTTCGGGTGCGGGCCAGCGACAACACGGCCTTCGTGGCCTACTGCAACATGGCGGGCGGCCAGGACGAACTGGTTTTCGACGGGCATTCCCTGATCATCGGCCCGCGCGGCGACGTGCTGGCCCGGGGCGCCCAGTTCGAGGAAGACCTGCTGGTGGCCGATCCGGACCCCTCGGAGCTGACCCGGGCGCGCATGTTCGACCCCAGGCGCCGCAAGCTGCGGCCGGTCTTCGAGAGCGTCCCCGAAATCACCCCCCTGGCGCCGCTTGCGGTCCCGGCCCCGGCGGACTGGATCGCCCCGGCCCCGCGCGAACCTCTCGGCCGCCTGGAGGAAGTCCGGCGGGCGCTGGTCCTCGGAACCCGGGACTACGTGCGCAAGAGCGGCTTTTCCGCCGTGGTCATCGGCCTTTCCGGGGGCGTGGACAGCGCGCTCACCGCCGCTTTGGCCGTGGAGGCGCTGGGCGCGGAGAACGTCGCCGGCGTGGCCATGCCCAGCCGCTATTCCTCGGGCCACAGCCTGGAGGACGCCAAGGCCCTGGCCGGCAACCTGGGCATCCGCCTGCTCACCATCGGCATGGAAGGGATATTCGCCGCCTATCTGGACGCGTTGGCCCCGGTTTTTGAGGACCGGCCCATGGACGTGACCGAGGAGAATCTCCAGCCGCGCATTCGCGGGGCGCTGCTCATGGCCCTGTCCAACAAATTCGGCTGGCTGGTCCTGACCACGGGCAACAAGAGCGAGGCGGCCGTGGGCTACAGCACCCTGTACGGCGACACGGCCGGAGGCTTCGCGGTCATCAAGGACGCGCCCAAGACCCTGGTCTATGAGATCTGCCGCCACATCAACGCGACGGGGGGGCGCGAGATCATCCCGGAGCGCACCCTGACCAAGCCGCCTTCGGCCGAGCTCAAACCGGACCAGAAGGACACGGACAGTCTGCCGGACTACGCCCTTCTGGACCCGGCCCTGCACGCCTACGTGGAGGAGGGACTCAGCGCGGCGGCCATCCGCGAACGGGCCGCGCGGCCCGGCGGCGGGGGAATGCCGCCGGAGACGGCCGCGAAAATCACGGCCATGGTGGACCGCAACGAATACAAGCGCCGCCAGAGCCCCCCGGGCGTCAAGATCACCCCCCGGGCCTTCGGCAAGGACTGGCGCCTGCCCATCGTGAACCGCTACCGCCAGGACGGCTAGTGTGGCGTTCACAAGGAAAGCGGACACTTGTCTTGCAGACAATACGCTGAAAGAGTTGTTTTTTCCTCGAAAAACATGAACATGTTTTTTGAGGGCGCTCCATCAAAAGCGTCGCTGTTCCCCTGAAAAACAGGGGCGCGTTTTTCAGGGACGCGAGGCGGCGCGCGGGCCGCTCAGGAGAGCAGCCCTTCGAGCGCCGCCATGGCGAGCTTCGGCGAAACGTCGCGCACGATCTCGGCCCGGCCCGTTGACCGGGGCAGGATGAACGGCAATCCCCTGGCCGTGGCCTTCTTGTCCCTGGCCATGGCGGCGTGCGCCTGCGCGGCCGAAAGCCTGGGCCGCGAAAGCCCCAGGCCCAGCCGGTCCAGCAAAGCTTCCTGGCGGGCGGCCTCGCCCTTCGGACACATCCCCATGGACGCGGCCAGCCGGGCCGCCGCCCGCATGCCCAGCGCCACGGCCTCCCCGTGGGAAAGCGCGTAGCCGCTCAGGCTCTCGAAGGCGTGGCCGAAGGTGTGGCCGTAGTTGAGGAGCATGCGCGGCCCGGATTCCCGCTCGTCCGCCGCCACGATCCGCGCCTTGATGGACAGACAGCGCTCGACGATGTGGGTCAGCGCGCCCATGTCGCGCCCGAGAACGGCGGCCGCGTTTTCGTCCAGAAAATCGAACAGGACCGCGTCCGCCATGATCCCGTATTTCGCCGCCTCGGCCAGGCCGCTTCGGTATTCGTCCTCCGGCAGGCTGGAAAGGGTCCGGGGGTCCGCGTAGACCGCCAGCGGCTGGACGAAGACCCCGCAATAATTCTTGCGCGGACCGAGATTCACCCCGGTCTTGCCGCCCACCGAGGAATCCACCTGGGCTAAAAGCGTGGTCGGAACCTGGACGAAGGCCGTTCCCCGCATGTAGACCCCGGCCGCGAACCCGGCCAGATCGCCAGTCACCCCGCCGCCCAGGGCGATGACCAGCCCCTTGCGGGTGAGCCCCGCCCCGGCGAAAGCCTCAAGCAGCCTTTCCGCGAAAGCCAGGGTCTTGGCCTTTTCGCCCGGGGGGATGACCGCGATGTCCGCGCGCACGCCCGCCCGGGTCAGCCCCTCGTGAAACGCCCCGCCGTAGAGCCCTTCCACCGTCTTGTCGCAGACCAGGACGCACGGTTCGCCCGAGGCCGGACCGGGAAGCGCCGCGATCATGCCCGGCGCCCGGGCGAGCAACCCCTCTTCGATGAGGATGTCGTAGCCGCGCGGGGGCGCGGCGGGAAGCGAGACCCTGACCTGGCGCATGCTAGCCCGTCCTTGCAGACGCAAAAGCGTCTTTTTTCATGAAACCATCCGCTTTCCGAAAGGGTTTGCGCGCCCCGCGCGCCCGTCCCGGCGGATGGCGCAAACGCCGCCCGGGGCCAGATCTCTTGCAGAGCCTTCGCGCCGCGCTTTCGGGGCGCAATCCGCCTCAGCCCCGCTTTTCCGCGAAACCCGGCAGGCCGCGCAAAAAGTCCAGAAAATCCACGGTCTCGTCCGGGTCCAGCTGCTGGTTGCAGTCGGACAGGGCCACGGCCGGGCGGTAATGGGCTTCGAACATGAGCCCGTCCGCGCCCGCCGCCAGGGCGGCCGCCGCCACGGGCTTCACGATGTCCTTGCGCCCCAGGCTGTGGCTCACGTCCACCACCACCGGCAACGGGGTGGATTGTTTGAGCAGGGCCACGGCCGCGATGTCCAGGGTGTTCCGGGTCCTTGGCTCGAAGGTCCGCACCCCGCGCTCGCACAGGATGATGTCCCGGCAGCCCGCCAGCCAGACGTATTCCGCGGCCAGCAGAAATTCGTCCAGGGTGGCCATGAGCCCGCGCTTCAAAAAGACCGGCCTGCCCGCGCCGCCCGCTTCCTTCAGCAGGGAATAATTGAACATGTTGCGCGAGCCGATCTGGATGACGTCCGCGTACCGGGCCACGGTCTCCACCTGGCGCGCGTCCACGGCCTCGGTGATGACCCGCATGCCGAAGGCGTCGGCGGTCTCGCGCAGGATAATAAGCCCCTCCTCCTCCAGGCCCTGGAAGCTGTAGGGCGAGGTGCGCGGCTTGTAGGCGCCGCCGCGCAGGATTTTCACCCCGTGGGCGCTAAGCAGTCCGGCCGTGGCCCGCATCTGCTCCCGGCTCTCCACCGCGCACGGTCCGCCCATGAGCGCGGGCGGGGCGTCGCCGCCCACCGCCACGTCCCCGGCCATGACCGGAATGTCCGGCGCGCCGGGCAGACGCAGGATCTTGAGCGTGCGCTCGGTCTTGCGGGACATGACTTCCACGGACGAGCGGAAGATCTCTCCGAAGACCCGCTTCAGGATGTCGCCGGGCATGGGGCCGGGGTTTTTCTCCAAAAGCTCACTCAGCATGACCGATTCCCGGGCCGCGTCGTAATGGGCCAGCCCCAGCGCGTCCTTGGCCTGGCCGATGGCCGCCGCCACCCGGAAATACTCGTTGAGATTCTCCATGATCGATTCGTTGACCAGGGACATGCGGGCGCGCAGCGCTTCGAGACTCTGCCCGGCGCCCGTATCCGCGTCGTTTTCCGATTCCATAGGCGCACCACCTCCGGATGTATTACGGGGAGCGGAAAATACGCAACACCCCGCTCCCGCGGCATTCGCCGCGGGCCCCGCTTCGCGTGGCCGTTCTTATACCTTCGAGCGGCAACATGTTAAACATTTTGCGCTCGAAGGCATATTGAGAGCGCTCACTGTTTCACCCTGTGCCGATCGAGGCGGCGGAAACGGCCGCGTCAGCGGGGCGTTACGCCGTTCCCGTTCCAGTCCAATGCGACAAGCCCAGCCAGTGTATCCCCCTGGAGAAATCCGGGCAAGGATTTGGCCGGACGATTCGTCCCCTTCCGCATTTCCCGGCGTTGACTTGCGCGGCCCTGGCCCCTAGAAAACCGCCCATAGCGACGCCTTTTCCCGCCCTTTCCCGGAAGCGGCCCCGCGCCCTGGCGCGGCCCGCGCGAGGCGGGCTCTTTCCACGAATAAACAAGAATTTTTATATAGATTAATAAATATACCATGCTGAACGCGACCCTGGCCTATCCCTGCGCCTGCCTGCTGGCCCTTGCGGCCGGACGGGGGCTTTTGCGGCTTTTGCGGGTGGAATTCCCGGGCGCGGGGACCTTTTTCGCCGCCCCGGCCGCCATGCTGGCCGTCTGGGCCCTGGCTCTCAACATGGGGATCATGGCCGGATTCGGCGTGCGCGACCTCTGCCTCGTCCTGTATCCCGCCTCCCTGGGGCTGGCCGCCTATGGGCTGGCGCCCCTGTGGCGGGAACGCGGCGGTTTCGGGGCCTGGCTCATCCTGCTGGCCCTGGCCCTGCCCGCGCTGGTCATGGCGCCCTGGTTCGTCCGGGGCCTGGGGACCTTCGCGGGCAGCCCCTACCCGGACCGCTGGTACTACCTGGCCTACGGCAAATTCCTCTGGAGCTATCCGGATTCCCTGGCCCTGGCCCGGTTCGCCCCCATCTACGACTATGCGGCCAACCAGCATCTCTACCGCTTCACCAGCGGCGCGCTCATGGCCTTTTTCTCGCCGCTTAGCGGCGCGCCGGGCGATCCCCTGACCGCTTCGGCCATGTATGCGGCCTTCGTCCTGTTCGTCTTTTCCCTGGCCGGAACCTTTTTCGCCCGGGCGGCCGGGATCGTCCGGGGCGCGGGCGGTTCCGCCTTTTGCCTGTGCCTCGTCTGCGTCTCGGGCTGGACCCTGAACGCGGTCCTTTGCAACAATTACGACAACGTCCTGGCCCTGCCTCTGTTCGCCGTCCTTGCCGGTCTTGCGCTCGCCGCCGATTTTTCCCGCACGGGCCAGGCCATGCTCGCGGGGCTGGTCTTCGCCGCGCCCGCCGTGTTCTACCCGGAATCCCTGGCGCCCCTTTGCGCCCTTGCCGCCGTCATCCTGTTCTTCCGTCTGGTCCGGCCGGAACCGGGCCGGGAGCGGGTCCGGCCGGGGCGGGCCGCGCGGTTTTGCCTGCTGGCCGGGGGCGTGGTCATCCTGTGCGCCGCTCCGTCCGCGCGCATCCTCCTCGACCGGGTGGGCGCGCAGCTGAGCCAGGGGCTGGTCACGGGCGTGGTGCGGCCGGGCGAGGGTTTTTTCCCGGGGCTGACCGGCGGGGACGGCTTCGCGGCTTCGGCCTTCGGCCTGGTCCTGCCCTTTCTCCCGGGCGCGGGCGGCGCGCTCGCCCTGTGGCTCGGCCGGGTCTGGGCCGCGCTTTTGGGCCTCGGGCTCATCGCCCTGGTCATCCGGCGGCGCTGGGCGGTCCTTGGGGTCCTGGGGATTTTTCTCGGCGGGGCCGCGATCATGCTGTTTCATTTCCGCTATGATTACGGCGCCTATAAATTCCTGCTGCTGGGCTGGTGGGCTGTGGCCTCCTGTCTGTGCGCGGGCTGGGAGCTTCTGGCCGGGGCGCGTCCCCGGACGGGACGCGCCCGGGCGGCCGGTCTTTTCTTCGCCGCGGCCATAACCGCCACCCTGTACTGCGTGGCTTCCCTGTCCCTGCGCTTCGGCGAGGGGGTCTATCCCGGAAGCCTCGCGCGCTACGCCGCCCTCGCAGCGGTCCGGGACAAGACCGGGGGCCATCCCGTGGGCATCCTCCTCGACAACCAGGCCGATATCCCCTTTGCCGCCTATTACCTGGACGACGCCCCGGCCGCGCCCCTTGGCCGCCCCCATGAGTATTTCTCGGAGAAGACCCTGGAGCGCACCCTGGATCCGGCGCTGGCGGCGAACATCCGGCGCATCCTGACCGATGACCCGGATTTCGCCCGGAAAAGCCCGGACGCGGCCCTCCTGTGGCGCAGCGGCCCCTTTCGCCTCTACGCGGTGGACGCCCCGCCCCCCGCCCTGACCTCGTTTACCGCGCCGGGCGGCGCGGACCTGGCGGACAACCGCATCGTTTCCTATCTGGGCGCCGAACCCGCGTCCCTGACCATCTTCGCGCCCAAGGACGAAAAGGCCCTTTTGCGGCTTTTCGCCTTCGCCCAGCCGGGCGCCGGGCCGATGAGCCTGGTTCTGCGCGGCCCGGACGGCGCTCTCGCCCGCGTTTCCCTTGACCGGGACGGCCCGGCGGTCTTCCCCGTGTCCCTGAAGGCCGGGCTTTCGGCCTTCACCCTGGCGGCCGAACCTTTGGGCGCCGCGCCGTCCGCCCAGGCCGCCCCCCTGCCCAACGGCGCCACAGGGCCGGTCAGGGCGGGGATCCTGGCGCCGGAACTTACGCCCGCCCCCCAGGCTTGCCCAAAACGCGGCCCGGGGCTATGACTGCGCACCCCATGAAACGTACCGATTTCGATCAATTCGCCCGCTCCTACGACGCGGTCCTGGCCGAAAGCCTGAACCGCTACGGCGCGGACGTCGGGTATTACCACCGCTACAAGGCGGACCTCGCCGCCCGGCTCTACGGCGCAAACCCCGGCCGCGTCCTGGATTACGGATGCGGGGCGGGCATGAACCTGGGCCACCTGCGCGCGGTCTTTCCCCAGGCCAGGCTTTCGGGCTGCGACGTGTCCGCCGAATCCCTGCGCGTGGCCGCCTCGCGCCATCCGGACGTTTCCTTCCATGATCTGTCCGCCGGGGACGTCCCGCCGGGCGTCTATGACCTCGTTTTCGTCTCCAACGTGCTGCATCACGTGCCCCCTGCGGAACGCACGGCCTTCATGGAGCGCATCGAGCGGCTCATGGCGCCGGGCGGAGAGCTTTTCATCTTCGAGCACAACCCGAAAAACCCGGTAACCCGGCGGGTGGTGCGCGACTGTCCTTTGGACGAGGACGCCATCCTGCTGCCCCTCGACGAGACCGTCGCCCTGGCCGAACACGCCGGGCTGCGCGTCAAGACGGCCCGGTACGCGCTCTTTTTCCCGGCCGCCCTGAAACGGCTGGCCTTCCTGGACCGCGTTCTCTTCCGCCTGCCCCTTGGCGCCCAGCATTGCCTCCAGGCCGTGAAGGAATAACCGGCGCCCCAGATCCCCGGGCCGCCGTATGGCCCCCGCGTCCGGATCATGGTCTTTTGCGCCGCGCTGCTCTGGCGGTCGTGTCTGCGCTTCGAATACCCGCCGTTTCGCGGCGGCTGGGCCGCCTCCATGCTCGTTCTCGCCGGGGCCTGCGGCTGTGGGTTTCGCCCAGCCGCGCTCCGCGCCTTGGCAATCGCCCGGATGTCGGGTAAGGGCTGTACGACTCCACCCGCATTCCAGGCGGCCGGCGTCATGCGGCCGCGCGAAAAGGATTTTTCCCTATGCCCAAGGTTTCCGTGGCGGTTTTGTGTTACAAGGCCGGAAAGAACGTGCCCGGCTTCGTCGAGCGGGTCCGGATGGCCCTTGACCAGGTGGTCGACGACTGGGAGATCGTGCTGGTCGGCAACTACAACCCGGGCGAGGAACAGACCGATCCCACGCCCGGGTTCGTGCGGGCCGAGGCGGCCAAGGACCCCAGGGTGAAGGCGGTCATCCTGGAAAAGCGCGGCATGATGGGCTGGGACGCCCGTTCGGGCCTGCGCGCCGCCACGGGCGACGTGGTCATGTTCATCGACGGCGACAACCAGATGCCGCCCGAGGACGTGAAGGGGGTCTACCGCAAGCTCGTTTCCGAACGGCTCGACCTGGCCATGACCTACCGGGAAGTGCGCCAGGATTCCCTGATCCGGCGCCTGAACAGCAAGGCCTACAACCTGATCTTCCGCGTGCTCTTCCCCGGCATCCAGGCCCGGGACGTCAATTCCAAGCCCAAGGCCATGACCCGGGAGTTCTACGAAAAGCTCGACCTGACCGCGGACGACTGGTTCCTGGACGCGGAGATCATGATCCAGGCCAGGCGCCACAAGGCCAGAATCGGCCAGATTCCCACGGTGTTCCGGGCGGTCAGCGACAGGCGTTCCTTCGTGCGCTTCGACGCGGTCCTGGAATTCGTGAAAAACCTGCTGCGCCACCGCTGGCGGGAATTTTTCGTCAAAACGCCGTGAAGATCCTCGTCACCGGCGCAACCGGCGGCCTTGGAGCGCCCCTCTGCGAACGCTTGCGCGCCCAGGGGTTCGAACTGGTCCTGTTCACCCGCAAGAAAAGCCCGCCGGACGGCCTGGCCGGATCCGGCGCGGCCATCGTCACGGGCGATCTGGCCGACTACGGCCGGTGCCTCGCGGCCATGCGCGGCGTTCACGGCGTCATCCACATGGCCGCCCTCACCCATTCCAACGATCATGCGGCCTATTTCCGGGTGAACCGCGACGGGACCGCCAATCTGGTCCGGGCGGCCGAGGAGGCCGGGCTTCCCGGGCGTTTTCTCTACGTGGGCACCAGGGCCTGCGGCCTTGCATGCGGGGCCTACGGCGCCTCCAAGCTCGCGGCCGAAGAGATCGTGCGCGAAAGCCGCCTGGACTGGACCATCGTCCGCCCGGGCGAGATCTACGGCGCGGCCAAGGGCGAGGCCATCGCCAAGGTGGTGGAAAGCGTCACGCGCGCGCCCGTCTTGCTGGTCCCCGGGGACGGAAGCCACAAGCTCGCCCCTGTCGCTTTAGACGACGTTTTAGGCGGCGTGGCGGCGGCCCTGACAAGCCCCCGGGCCGCGAAACAGACCTATGTGCTGGCCGGCCCTCGCGAGTATTCCTATCTGGAGCTTCTGCGGGAGATCATGCGCGTGAAAGGGGTGAAAAAGCCCGTTCTGCGCCTTCCCCTGCCGTTTTTGCGTCTGGCGGCCTTGTGCTTCGCCCTGTCCGGCGTCAGGCGCCCGCCCCTGGTCCGGGACCAGATTCCCCGGCTGATCTGCGAAAAATCGAGCGACATCGGCCCGGCCCGGCGCGATCTCGGCTACGCTCCCAGGGAGCTGGCCCAGTTCCTGCTAGCGGACCGCGCGTCCTAAACGCCCGGAAGCGGCGTCGAACGCGAGCCCTCCGGTTCGCCGGACATTGACGCTTGCGGAATGTCGCGGCGGTCCATGCCCTCCCCCCGATACGGGCTTTTCGCCTTCGAAACGCAGGCGAAGGGGGGGAGAGAGGCTTCCGGCGGCCAAGGGGCTAGCGCCTCTTGGAACCCCATCATCGCGTCAAACAGAGCGGATTGCGGATCGTGCGGCGGCGAACCGCCTGCGCCGTGCGCATCGGTCTCGAATTTGCGCGACGCGCCCGATCATGGTACGCAATACCGCGCGTTCAATGCTCGTTGATCCCCATTTTCCGCGTCACCGATCTCACTCGCAACGAAGAGAAGATGGATCTTTGGGCCAACGCCGCACACGATCGCGCAAGGCAAGAGGGAAGAGGAGACACGGCCGCGGGCGACGCGTTCATTCCCGATGAAGACCCGAACCGTCTCCGGTTCCGGAACCACATGGACACGCCATCGCTTGACGACAGTACGATACGCTTCGATAATGCGCTGTTGATCATCAATAGCCGGGATTGTATATGACGCTCTTTCAACAGGCGAACAAGGCGTTCTGCTCCAAGGACTACGCAACGTCCTTGAAACTCTACGAGCAAGCCATCCAGGAAAACCCGGAGTTCGGCGAACTTTACGCCTTCAATATGGATCTGGCGCGTTCCAGATTGAAGACCCCGCCTTTTCTTGTGACGCAATCTTCGCCCTGCGATCTGGAAAATTTCACGCCCCCCAACTACTCCAGCGCCAAGGACCTGCCCAAATCCGGCTTGTTCTTCCCTGATCTCTACGACCTGGTGAACAAGATAACAGGCCCTGTTCCTGCCGTGCCGCTCAAGACGGCTCCCCTGGTCTCCGTCCTCATGACGTCCCACAATGTGGCGGACTACGTCGAATCCGCCGTGACTTCCGTTTTGCGTCAGAGCTGGCCAAGGCTTGAGCTCATCGTCATCGACGACGCCAGCGAGGACGATACCTGGGATATCCTGCGCCGTATGGAACAAACCGCGCCGAATCTCGTTTGCAGACGCCTGAACACGAATCTTGGAACGTATTTCGCCAAAAACTACGCATTGACGTTATCCAAAGGCGATTTCATCTTTTTTCAGGATGCCGACGATTTGAGTCATCCGGACCGCATCAGCATCTGCATGGAAAAATTGCGGCAACCCAACGTTCTGTGCGTACGAAGCGCGTATTCTCGCGTGGAGCATCACTCGGGACGCGTTCTGCCGGTCAACGGCGTCATATACCGGCTCGGTCTCATCACCCTGGGCGTACGCCGAGATATCTTTGATGCGATAGGGATGTTCAACTGTACCAACAAAGCCGCTGACAACGAGTTTTTCGATCGGATACAGGCCTGGTCCTCCCTCAATGAGGGGGAGATTCATGACATCAATTTGCCGCTCTATTACAACACCTTGCGCGACAACTCGTTATTTCAGGATATGATAGCCAATAGTCCCAGGGAAGACGGCTACATAGAACAACGCCCATCCCTTTCAAGGCGGAAGTACGTCGAGGCATATCGTACGCTGCACGCCACCTTGGAACCGGAAAAATTCAAGGAGCATTTCCGCTTTCCCGTTTTACGCGACATCATTCCCGTTGAAAAGGATATGACGTCCCTGCCGAATCCAAAACACAAAGTGGTTGCATGTCTCTGTTCGATCCCGGAGAGAACGGATTCGCTGCAAAAGACAATGCAAAGCCTGGACAATCAGGTCGACAAATTTCACCTTTATCTGGACCGATATGACGGTATTCCAGACTTCGTATATTCCTTTTGCTCAAAAGTTGAGGTCGTGCTCTCCAAGGACAAGCCCGGCTTGCGGGACAACGGTAAATTCTACCCGTTCACCTCTATTACCTATCCATGCTATTATCTTACCGTGGACGACGACATCATATATCCGCCTGACTACGCCATAACATTGATCAACAAAATAGAACGGTATCACCGCCAAGCCGTAATCGGCGTCCATGGCATCCTCTTGCCTGAAAAGGCCGAACAGTATTTTGGCGGGTATCGCAAGGTGCTGTTCTTCAGCAAGGAATTACGTCACGATCAATTGGTGAACGCCATCGGAACAGGCGCCGCGGCATTTCATTCGGATCTACTGAAAGGGATGGACTTGCGGCATTTCCCCACTCCAGGCATGGCTGACTTACACTTGGCGGCCTTTTGCAAAAAACGAGGCATCCCCATGGTCGCCATCGCCCGTCCCGACGCCTGGATTCAGGAACAGCCGACGCACAACGCGACGCTCTTCGATGAATTCCGGAGCAACGACAGCGTTCAGGCGGACATAATACGCAAACACCGTCCCTGGGGTTATGCGGCGATACTGGATGCCGTCGCCCATGTCGCCGATACAGCGCTCCAGCAGCGATTCAAGGAGCTGCTGCCTGTTCTTCGCGCCTGCCTGTCCTAGCGTGGCGTCCACGAAGAAAGCGAACGCTTGTCTTGCAGGCAATACGTAGAAAGAGTTGTTATTTTCTTCGAAAACATGAACATGTTTTTCGAGGACGCGACGCGAGAATCCGCTGCAAGGATCGAGCGCGCGGCGGCGCAATCAAACGGCTGTGCAGGCGTTGAGGCGAAGGGCGCCATCCCGGCCGATTGCGCAGCGTCCCGGAGCCTGGATCGAGCAGCGGCGGACTGCCGGATGCGCATCGGTCTTGATGCGGATGAAGCCCGCCCTCCTTTGGCGGCATTCGCCCCGGACCCGGCGGCGCCTGGCCGTTCCTGCCGCTTCGGACGACGCATCGCGCGCCGTTCCGGACGGTCAGCCCTCTTCATATCACTGGGAACGGAAAATACGTAACAGCCCGCTCCCGCGGCATTCGCCGCAGGCCCCGCTCCGCGTGGCCGTTCTTATACCTTCGAGCAACAAAATGTTAAACATTTTGCGCTCTCAGTAATAATAGGCGGCGAATTCGCGCAGGAACCGTTCCAGCTCCTCTTCCGGCAGGGCGTTGATCCCCGCCGCCCCGGCCCGGCCGCCGCCCGTTTGAAAGCGCGCGCACAGCGCCGCCGCTGACGGCCCCCCGCCAAGCGGCGCCCGCACGCTGACCACGTAGCCGTGACGCCCGTCGGCCGTGAGCACGGCATGGGCCCGGTCCGGGCGTTCCCTGGCCAGGGCGTTGGCGAAATCGCCGGAAACCCGGCGGGCCCAGGCCTCGGCGGGCAACAGCCAGACGTTGGGAGCCGGGGCGTAGGCGTTGGCCGCCCGGCTGAAATCCTCGGCCCGTCCCAGGCGCAAGGTTTCCATGAACGGGGAATGCTCCGCGAAATCCAGGGCGCCCGCGCTGTCCATGAGACCGGCGTACAACTCCAGAGGGGCCGCCCGCAGGTCCTCAAGATCCCGGCCGTAGGCGTTGTAGTTGAGAAGCCGCCCCATCTCGCCCAGCCGCGCGGTCTGGGCCTCGCTCAGTCCCAGGGCCGCCGCGAGCTCCCTGGCCGAGGCGTCCAGGTTGTCGCCGAACAGACCGGCCACGGCGAAGGCGCCCAGGGCCGCCCGCCGGGACGGTTCGCCCTTGGTCCCCCCGCAGGCCAGACCGTAGGTCAGGCTGGAGGCGTTCCCATGGGGCGAGGGATCGATCAGGTGGTGGAAATCCGGGTGATCCGGCACAGGGCCGCTGGCGTGGTGGTCGATGTAGAAGACCGCCGTCCCGGCGTCCAGATGGGCGGCCACGGCCTCGGCGTTGCGGGTGAGCGCCAGATCGATGACGGCCAGGGACGGAACGCTTCCCGGCGCCACCCGCCCGGCCAGGGCCTGGTCGCGCTTGACGCCGGTTATGATCTGGGGCTGATCCTTGCGGCCATGGCAGAGGATGCGCAGGGCGCACAGGCCGTCCGCGTCGCCGTTGACGCAGACCGCGCGAACCTGGCGGGCCAGGGGGAACAATTCGGGCGTGAGCAGGGGCATGGGATCTCCTTGGCGTGGGAAAACGGCTACCAGGTTCGGGCGCGAAAGGCGCCGTACAGGCTCCCGGCGCCGAAAACCAGACTGCGCAGGAGGATGATGCCGGGAGCGGCCAGGGCGGCGGCCGGGTCCTTGGCAAAGGACCGGGCGGCGAACGGCAGGCCGGAAAGGAACGCCCCCCAAAAGCACAGCCAGAAAGCCGCCTGCATGAGGGGCCAGACCAGGGCGGGCAAGGCCGCCGCCAGCATGCCCGCGCCGCAAAGCGCCTGGAATTTCACGGACTGCGGGGTGTAGCCGTCATGGGCGATCTTGCCCGGATGGTCGCGATAGACGAACATGCGCCAGTAGGCGCGCAGAAATTTCACCCGCAGGTAGCGCCGCAAGGTCCCGGGGTGGCGGTGATAGGTCCGGGCCAGGGGAACGAAGACCAGCTTTTTGCCCTTGCCGTGCAGCCGGTAGGAGAATTCCGCGTCCTCGTTGTTGGCCTCGGTGAAGCGCTCGTCAAAGCCGCCGTTCTCCAGGAAGATGTCCCGGCGATAGGCGGCGGCGTAGGTGGCCACCATGGAAATGCGCGCGTTTTTGGCCTGCAGCCTGTAGCGGTCCTCGAATTCCAGTTGCGCAAACCGGGCGGCCAGGGAGCGCTGGCGGGTCAGGTAGGCGCCCTGGGCTCCGGCCGCGGCCGGGTCGGCGAAGGGGGCGAGCATGCGCTCGAGCCAGTCGGGCGCGGGCTCGCAATCGGCGTCCGTGAAAAGAAGGATCTCTCCCCGGGCGGCCCTGGCCCCGGCGTTTCTGGCCGCGCCGGGCCCCCGGTTCTCCTGGCGCAGGACCCGGGCCCCCAGGCGTCCGGCCACGGCCGCCGTCTCGTCGCGGGACCCGTCGTCCACCACGATCACCTCGAAGGATCCGGCGGGCAGGGTCTGGGCGCCAAGGGCCGTCAAGGCGCCCGGCAGGACGGCGGCGGCGTTGTAGGCCGGTATGACCACCGAGGCGCGAAGGGGGGACGCCCCCGCGTCCCGGTCCGCATCTCCGGGACGGGCGTTGTTGTTCATCGTGACCGCCATGCTGGATTCCGGACCGTCTCCATGAAAAGGGCGCCGGGCTAGACCCTGGATCCCCGGAAAAGGTGTTTCACGAAAACCCCGCCGGCCCGGGCCGTGCGGGCCATCTCGGCCGGACTGACCAGGGCTCTGGCGAGCTTTTTGGCCACATAGCCGGGACGCAGGTAGAATTTCCGGCGGGCCAGGTCGCACAGGCGCACCAACTGGCCGGGCGAGAGGTTTTCATTGCGCACCACGCAATTGTGCAGCCCCTCGGGGGTGAGCCATTTGGAGAAATCGTCCGCCGTGATCCAGCCCCGGGCGAGATACTCGTCATAGGCCTCGGTGCCGGGATAGACCATGACCGGGTAGAACTGGGCCGTGTCGATGGGCAGCGACAGGGCGAATTCGATGGTCTTCAGGATGCCGGACTCGGTCTCGCCCGGAAAGCCGAAGATGAAGCAGCCGTGCGTCAGGATGCCCGCCTTCTTGGCCAGGGCGGCGAACCGGCGCATGGACTCCACGCTCACGCCCTTATGCATGGCGGCCAGGGAGTTCTTGTCCGCGCTTTCGAACCCCACGCAGAGCATGCGGCAGCCCGCCGCCTTCATGACCCGCAGGGTTTCGGCGTCGAGATCGGCCCGGGAATTGGCCACCCAGGCGAATTTCAGCCCCCGGGACAGGATCCGGTCGCAAAATTCCAGGCAGCGCTTCTTGTTGGCCGTGAGCGTGTCGTCCTCGAAGAAAATGGAGCGCAGGCCGGGAAAGGATTCCAGGCACCAGGCCGCCTCGTCCACCGCGTCGTCCACGCTGCGCAGCCGGAAGGCCCGGCCGGTCAGGGTCTGGGGATAGACGCAAAACCCGCAGCGGAACGGGCAGCCCCGGCTGGTGATGAGAGTGACCATGGGAGGCGGGGCGTTGGCGTTGAAATAGTGCCGGAAATTGAGATGCTTCTTGTAGACGGGCGCCACCCAGGGCAGCTCGTCCAGGTTCTCGATGAAGGGCCGGTCCGGGTTGTGGACGACGCCGTCCGCGCCGCGAAAGGACAGGCCGGCTATCCGGGAAAGGGCCTCCATGAAATCAGGCCCCGCAGCCGCTTCTCCCCGGTCCTTGCGGTCGCGCAACAGCCGGGCCAGCTCGCGGATCGTATATTCGTATTCCCGCCTGGCCACGGCGTCGAGTCCCTGGTCAAGGGCGAGCGTCTCCACGGGCATGGCCGAAACATGGGAGCCCGCCATGACGGTGAAGGTCCCGGGAGAGGCCGCCTTGATCCGGCCCGCAAGCGCCGCGTCCGAGGCCACGCTCGGGGTGGAGGCGTCCAGCACGGCGAGATCGAAGGATTCCCGGCGGACAAGCTCGAGCGCGTCTTCGGCGCTCTTTCCCGCCGCCGGGGCGTCCCAGAAGACGACCTCGAACCCGTCGGCTTCCAGAACGGCCACGCAGTAGGCCAGCCAGATGGGGTAATACAACGTGCCGCTTTTGGTGACGGCGGGCGAGCGCTGGGGCCGCGAGAACTTGGGCAAAAACGGAGGGTTGAGGACAAGTATCTTCATGGGTCTCCCGGTTCGCGGCGCTTGCATCCGATCCGCGCCGCTCGAAACGATCCTATAGACGGTAACGGGACGGGCGACAACATGCGGGCGGCCGCTTTGATCCGGACATGACTTTTTTGCGCGTTACAGGTACATATGACCGATCCACGGGTATTTCCTTTCACGTCAAAAAACAGCGCGGAGACCGCCCCATCCATGAACGACGCCCCCATCCTGATCGCCGGCGCCGGGTTGACCGGCCTGACGGCCGGAACCCTGCTCGCCGAAGCCGGACTGCCCGTGGTCATCGCCGAACGCGAGGCCGGACCCGGCGGCCTGTGCCGCTCCTTCACCATGGACGGCGTGCTCTTCGATCTCGGGCCCCACGTCTATTTCGTGGACCCCGAAACCCCGGAAGGCGCCTTTGCCGCAAGCGTCCTCGCAACCCTGCCGGTCATCCGCCGCCCCTTCGCCTTCGCCATCGAGGCGGGCGGGCGCATGTGGAAATTCCCCAATCATTTCGACTTCCTGCGCTACCCCATGCGCTACAAGCGCGAGGTCCTGGCCGCCATGCTGAAAAAACGCCCCCCCCTGCCGGAGGGCCCCGTCAGCGCCGCATTCGAGCTTTCGGAAAAATGCGGCCCCGGCCTCTACCAGCTCCTGTTCAAGGATCTTTTCCGCAAAAAGGCCCTTATGCCCACGGACGCATTGCACCACCACTGGCTGGCCCGGGTGGACCGCACGGTGGACAACGAGCTCGAACCCTACCGCCCGGGTTCCAAGGCGGCCATTTTGCGCCGGGTCATGAAAAAACTGCGCGAGCGCTATTTCTATCCCAGGGACGGCTTCATGGCCGTGACGGACGCGCTGGCCGCGCGCTTCGCCAGGGCGGGCGGAAGGCTGCTTTGCGGCGCCCCGGTCCAGGCGATCATTCGCGAAAGCGGGCGCGAAAGCGGGCGCGAAAGCGGGCGGGTGACGGCCGCAACCGTGGCCGGGGAAACCCGGCCCGTGTCCCGGGTGATCTGGACCGCGCCCATAAACGCCCTGAACCGCCTGCTCGGCGTGAACGCCGCCCCCCTGCCCTGCGTGAACATGCTCCTGGTCTTTTTGACCTATGCCCGCGCCCGCCGCGTCCCGCGCCCCTACGTCTACACGTACCACCCGGATCCCGGGCTCATCTTCAACCGGATAAGCTACCCGGAAAGCCTGCTGCGCGAGGCGCTTCCCGCTGACCGGGAAGGCCTGTGCCTGGAGTTCAACGTCTCCGAGGACCTGCGCGGCCTGCCGCATGACGCCGTCATGGACCGCTGCGTGGCGGACGTGGAGCGTCTGGGGCTCTACCCCGCCTCGGCCCTGCGGGAGCGCAAGGCCATCGAGCTGCCCGAAAGCATGCCGGTCTACGGGCTCGACTATGAAGCCCGCATGCGCGAGAGCTTCCAGGCGGTGCGGGAAACCGGAAACCTCCACGCCGTGGGCCGCCAGGGCGGCTACTATTTCTGCCTCACCCCCGGCGCCATCAGCCAGGGGATAAAAATGGCGAAAAGCATATCGCCGCAGGCGCAAAAGGGGGAGCCGGTCGTCGCTCGACCTTGAACGAACGGCGGGGTGCGACGGAACCCGCTGCGTTTGCCGCCCAGACGGAACCCGCTGCGTTTGCCGCCCAGGCGGGACTCGCGACGTCTGCCGCCCAGATGGGACCTGCCGCGTTTACCGCCCAGGCAAGACTCGCGGCGTTTGCCGCTCAAGCGGGACGGGCGGCGTTTGCCGCCCAGGCGGGGCTCACGGCGCATGGCGCCTTGGCGGAGCGGGCGGCCTTTTACGCTCTACGCGGCAAGCGATGGGCGCGGGGGACAAGCCCGGCTTCTGAAACAGGACGGTTTTCCGCCCCATTGCCTGAACGCGCATGCCGCCCGGATTTCAAGGAAGCAAGCCCGCCGCTTTTGAAAAAGCGGGCCCGCGCGTTGTTGGAAAATAAGGGGGCTTGGGGACAAGCATCGTCCTCGCCCTGGTTTTTCTCCAGCCTTCCCTCCCCTTCCTCCCCGGAAAAATCGCCTCAAACGTAAAAAATATCATCTTCCCCCTTATTGGGAAATTTTCCTAAGAAACCGTTTGCGCATGCATTTTTTCCGACGCCCAGGTCCGGGGACAAGAACCGGCCGTCCCTCCCCCTTCACCGTACAAAATAAATACGATCGGCCAACATACTCAAATAATTTAATTTTATTCATGGCGGACAAGGACGGGCTGGCGCATGTCCGGTTTGCATGATTCGTTGAGAGAAAGATGGATTCGCGGCAAAGGGATTGTTCGAAGTCAAATTTATAGTCCTCAGTGAATTTATCCGGGGGTAAAATTGACCAGAATCTCAAATTGGCGCATTGACAAAATATCCGGGCCATGGAAACACCCAGAAAAAAGATATGTTAAGGGGAGAGACTCATGATGCGGCCTGTTATCATCACCGTTGGGAATAACAAGGGCGGGGTTGGAAAATCAACCACTTGCGTCAATCTCTCCGCAGGGTTGGCCCGGGAAGGCTATCATGTGCTCGTGGTGGACGGGGATCCGCAATCCAACACCACCTCCACCCTGCTCCCGGATTTGGGGTTGCGCGAAAATTCCAGCCTGGTCAAGGCGCTTGAGGATCCCGAAGGCGCCTTCTCGCCGAATGCCTGCGCGACGCGAACGGAACACCTTGAGATAGTTCCCAATTCCATCCGATGCATGGAATGGGAAGTCAAGTCCTATTCCAGCATCGACAGCGTCTTGGGCTTTTCCCGGCTGTTGCAAAACGACAAGGACATCGCAAAATACGATTTCGTGATCATCGACACCCCGCCCAACATCGGGCCCATGCTCCGCAACTCGCTGCTCATCTCAGACTATGTCCTGGTGCCTTGTCCCGTGGGCGACCAGTACGCCCTGGACGGCTTTTCCACCTTCATCCAGGTGCTCTCCCAGGCCAAGCAGCAAAACAAGAAGCTCCTGTTGCTCGGCGTGGTCCTGACCAAGTACGACGGCCGCGCCGTGACCCACAAAAAGAACAAGGCCCGTATCCGGGCTTTTTTCGATTCCAAGGGAATGCCGGTGTTCGATGTGGAAATCCGCGTCAACATCGACATCGACAGGGCTCACTCGCACCGCAAGACCATTTTTGAGTTCGACGCCGCGAAATCGGGCGCCCTGGACTATCTTGATCTTGCAAAAGAGGTGATCGGGCGTGTCAAGAAAGAAGAATAACACCGAGGAAGATACGCTTTTCGACAGCATACCGCCCAAGGAACAATTCATCGCCTTTCCTTCCCTGGACGCGTTCGCCGATAGCGACATCGCCTTTTTGACGGGAAAAGCCAAAACCAAACCAGCGGAACCCCGCGAGCGGCAAACGCCGCCCCAGGACGTCAGCGAAGCGTCCTATGCGGCCCTGGTGAAGGGCGTTCCCCAGAAAGCCGCCGCCGCGCCTTCGGAAAAGACCGCCGCCCCGAAATCCTCCATCGACGCGAAGGCCGGATCGTCCCAGGCCCGCAAGGGTCCCCTGCCCCCGCCGAGCCCTCGGGAGACATCCCGGACGTCCTCTTCCGCGCCCGCCGTTTCCTCTTTGACGAAGCCCGAAGAAACGTCCGCAAGGACGCATTTCTCCTCTTCCGATAATGCGGGCAACGCGGGTAACGCGGGCGAAACGGACGCGGGCGCGGCAGGCCTGCGTGGAAAACGCAAGGCCGGGACCCAGACCGCCGCCTCCCGGGCTTTTTCCGTCGACGCCGCACCAGTCGGCTCATCCATGGCGGCCAATCCGGCGCCCGCTCCCTCTTCCTTTGAAACGCCCGCCGGGCAAGACGCGTTCGCCGCAAAGCCCCATGGCTCAGCATCTCCTGAAGCGCCAGCATCTCCTGAAACGCCACAAGCGCCAGAAGCGGCGGCGGCCCCTGCTGGGCGCGCGGCGCAATCTCCTCCGGGCACCGTGAAAGCGGACCAGACCATACGCGCCGGGGCGGCCGCGAAACGAACGCCCCTGATGACGCCGGACACAACGGACGCCTCCTTCGCCCCAACGCGTTCGGCAAGGGACGCGGCCTCTTCGGCCGATCCTTCTTCCCCCCCGGCGCCGGCCGCCCCCTTTGCGGAACCGGTCACGGCGTCCCAGCCCGCGGCAATGGCGGCTCCTCTTGCGCAGGAGCGCGCGGTCCCAGGCGACGGCGCGTCGGACGACCGTTTTTCCCAGGAGAGCCTGCGCGCTGAGCCGGTCGCCGGTTCGGATGACAGGCCGGATATGAGACCGGACTCCAGACCACACTCCCAGCCTGGCTTTAGACCACAAGACCAGTCAGAGGGCCGGTCAGACGGACAATCGCAAGGAAGACCGGTCAATCCGTCTTACCGGATATCGGACACAAGACCGGACAGAGAGCCTGTAGGCGAGTCCGTATCACTGTCAGCAGGCCATGAAGCCACACGCTCAGCCACACTGAAAGCCGACCACACATACGACCAGACTATCAACCTTTCACAGAGCCACACATTCAGCCAGCCACTCACTACGTTTGTGACGCACTCAGCAAGCCCCTCACAAAACCCTACAACAAGCCTGACACTCAGCCAGTCTTTCGGCCGGTTCACCGTCGGCGACCGGCTCAACGAGAACCAGCGCCGGGTGCTGGCCCACCTGCTGGCCATCAAGCCCTACATCATCAAATTCCGGGCGGTAGGGGACGCGCTCGGCATCTGCGAAGCCAGTATCCGTACCATCTTGCGCCGTTTGAGCGCCCTTGGCTTCCTCTCCTTCAAAAAGGCCCGGGACGGCGCCATCCAGGGAATCAGCATCACCTTCAACCAGAACCTCTGTGAACAGTTCCTGCAAGACCTTACACTAAGCCCATCTCAAAACCTTTCACCAAGCCTTACACAAAGCCAGCCCGACAATAAGCCTGTAAGCCTGACAGCAAGCCTTTCCGAAAACCTTACACAAAGCCACGCTTTCAGTGAGCCTCTCAGTAAGCCAATCCGTCAGCCCGACAGCAAGCCGGATGATCTCAAGATAGAAAGAAAAGAAAATCTTTCTATCCAGAATCCAATATATCCGGATTGGGACGACCCCTTCATGCGCATGATGTGGCCAGCGGCCTATGAAGCGGGGTTTCGCGCCGAACAGGTCCGTCAGGTCGTGGACGCCAGACGCAAGGCCGGCAAGGAGGCCGATCTGGAACGCATGTCTCTCAGTCTGGACCGGGCGGACTGGGAGCTTGAAACCAAGGGGGGATTGATCGACGTGCAGACCGGGGACAGGATCAGGAATCCGGCCGGGTACATTTTCACGGCCATGGCCAGATGGGGCGTCTTGCGCGCGCATCCGGAATATGTTTCCCGGGAGGAGGAGGAGGCCGCGGCCGCGCTGGCGGAAATCCGCCGCAGGCGCGAGGCGGCCTCACAACTTGAGGACGCTCTGTTCCAGGCCTGGCTCGACGGCTTAAGTCCATCCGAGCGGCGGGATATCGTTTCCCAAAGCCCGGGCGGCCCTGAGGAAAAATGGCTGAAAAACTACTGGCGAAAACGCAAATAATGACGCATAACCACGTCATAACAAAGGAATAGCCATGCACAAAAACGCCCGAATCGCTCTTGCTCTGGCCTGCGCAGCGTCCCTGTTCGCCTTTGCCGGATGCGCGTCCAAAAAACAGAACCCCGCCACCTCGGAGGATTTTTTCGCCGTGTACGACGCCGATGGCAACGGTGAAGTGACCGAGGAGGAATTCGTGGCCAAGTTCAAGGACAAGGACAAGGCCCACAAGCAGTTCAAGCTCTTTGACCCGGAAAACGACGGCCGGATCCAGCGCAGCGCCGCTTCCATTCTGGAAAACAATTCGTCCGTCTGGAGCCAGGTGGACATGGACGATTCCACCGCGCAGGAGCCCTAGGCCGCAAGCGTTTCGGATTGCGGCGAGCGTTGCGTCTGGCGCTCGCCGCGCGTCCGGCGAAGGCCGCTGGCTCGTGGAAACCATGGCCTCGATACCGCCACGAGAGGGGGTGAACTTATCCTCTCAACGCCAAAAGGCGGTTTTTCTTTGGACGTTTCCTTGCACTGTTTCGATCGGGTTCAGATGATCGGCGGGCCGCCGTATTCGTTCTGAAACAGGCCGTCGGCCTTCGGATTTCTCCGCATGAGATCGCTTGCCATTTCGTTGCGTCGTTGAAAAGGACTCCCGGAAAGGGCGCATGGAAGAGCCGTCTGGCATGGAACCGATCCCGCCCAACCCGAGGTTGCCGCGAATCCCCAGAACGCCTGGAAGCGCCTCTCGCTCACAATCCCAACCAATTGAAAGAGATGATGGGATGGCCCCGCCCCTCCAATGTGGGGCTGTCTTCAAGGAACCGGCAACCCTTGAACGGAGTCATCCCATGAAAAAAAATGAGCGCCATCCGAATCGACTGGCAAGGAATAGCCTTCAACTCCGCGGCATAGACAGCCGAGGCCGCGCGGACGTGAAGAAAAGCCTTCGGCGAGAGCGCCTTGCCGCTTTCTTTGCAAATCTTCCGTCCTGCCTCGCGGGTATGGAGGCCTGCGCTTCTTCGGCCTACTGGGCGCGCGTCTTAGAGTTCTGCGGGCGCGAGGCGAGGCGTATGTTTGCCCGATCGCATGGCCGACAAATGTACGCTCTCAGGAAGATGCGCTTTGTACCGCACAAGTCCCAAGACCAAGCCGGCATCCAGGCCATCCATCGGGTGCGGCGGGGGCTGGCGCAAGCCAGGATGGCGGCCATCAACCAGGTTCGCGGGCTGCTTGCGGAAAACGGGATTGTGATCAGGCAGGGGGCTTGATACGCGCGTTCGTTTGCGCGTCGAAGGGCGCCAGCCAAGACAATGGGGCGACGGCCGCAATGGATACGTCCGTCGCGTCCCCATCAGCCTCTTCGCGGTTTTCGTGAAGTTTCCATCCCTTGCGTGGGACGCTGACGTCCACGACCGCGCCCGTGGGCGACAGGGCCCTGTGCAGGGATTTCAACGCATGTCAAAGGATCTTCTTTTCTTTGAGAATCGCATAATTTCGATCATATGATTCCGACCTCGTGATTGAACGCAGATTCGGGAGAATATAGTAATAACACACTATTTCATCAATGAAAGATGGGGGGAAGAGCTGCGTACATCGTAATATAAAATCCCAGTCTACCAGCCGCGTCAATCGTGCGTCGAAGAGTCCGACGTGAAATGCGCATTCTTTCTCATGAGCAAACGCGTTAAGGTCAATATAGTTTGATTGCTGCAAGGAAGAATGATCGAACTCTCGTCCAAGCAGGTAACTTACATTTTCCGCAAGATCAAAGACCTTGATTTTTCCATACGTGATTTTTGCGCCACGCTTCCTTATCATATCACATACATACTCAAGATGCCGCTTTTTCCACTGATTGTCAGAATCCAAATACGCTATCCAATCCCCTCTTGCCTCCAGCAATCCTCTGTTTCTTGCCACTGAAACGCCGCTGTGAGGAATATAAAAATAGCGAATTTTGTTTGCATCAAGTTGCCTGGCATAGGTGAACTCGAGCATTCGCTTCGTAGCGTCATCGCTTCCATCGTCAATGACGAGAAGCTCAAAATTCTGATAGGATTGCGATAGCGCTGACTCAATAGCCAGGGGCAATGAGGAATATCTATTCCAAGTGGGCAATATGACAGAAAAAAAGGGATTACAATGTGAGGCAAGAGGTTCATTGCGGTATTGAAGTGTTCCACTTGTATCTGAAGGAGGTATCTGCAAGCTCAGGCGAAGTGGGTTTTCAAGGGAACAGCCATTTTTCTTGTAATTTTCTTTCGTGTTCCAGCCTGGCGCTGGATTCAGCCAACTGAATCGCCAATCCGTGACATAGTGCAGGAGAGGATCAACATCGGCTTCCGCGACGACGTCGTCCTGACTCAGATAGTAGGCAGGGTCGAAGCTTCCGGATGATTGAATCATCTCGTAATCAGACCGTTCACGCTCGGTCAGGTCCGTAAAAGGCTTCTTGTGCACCTCGCTTCGTCTGGGCGACGCGTCCTTATTCATTTTGGCGCCAAAAAGAAGATAGTCGGCGAGAGGCGAAATATAGGTATAAATCGGAGAGGGATAATTGCGGATATAATATTCCGTGTTGAAAAAAGGAGCAGGCTTATGTAAAAGTTTCCAGCCGAATCTGCAATAGAATTCAACCACTTCCTGAGCAAATGAAAAAGTCGTCCCATTTCGGTAGTTGTAATAGTCGATGTCGATCAATCCTGTCGCCAGTATTGCTTCGTATTGATTCGGCAGGCGATTTTCCTTTTCTCCAAACTTGAGGTAATGGACAAAAGGATTGAGCAGATTGACCCTGACGTCCTCGTTTATCAGGAGATAGAAAACCGAATTGAATCCATGGTGTGGATCAAGTCCTTCGAAGATTCCAAGCGTACAATAATCCTGTATCAGATCGCTCAAAACCGGACGACGAACCTGTGATGCGTAAAAGCTATGGTCGAAAAGACCAGACTCTTCTATGGTCTGGTATGCAATACTGAAGAAATTGATTGAATTGAAATTCCGTTCCAGGCATTCCTTGCAATACTTCCGGAAGAAGTCCGGCTTGGTGACATCGTCGTGGGTATTGTTATCCATAAACGCCCTGCGTTCTACAAGAGTATGAGTAGGAAATCAGGACACAGAAGGGCGCCTGCTGCGAATTTCCGGAAAACGCCGGCCCATCTCAGGTGAGACAAAGCCGATCGGGCATCGAGACTCTCCGCCGCCTGAAAGGAGGAGTCTGACAAGCATCAATCGCACAACGCCATTTTTCCCCGATCGAGACGCTGCATGATCCCAGAACGCTTGAAGCCGCCTTTCGCGTCGATTCCCAATCAACGCATGTGTCATGGGATTGCAAAAGAGGATACGGCAATCATTGGACGCATAAAGTAGAAGCGCTATATATTGATATTGAAATCATATCCCTGTGTCAGAAGAATGTCTTGAATGCCGTACGCAACAGTCAACCAGTCATTCCAATCTCGCTGTATTTGAAATTTGGATTGTTGAATTTGCGCAATGATGTGCGGAAGTTGAAAAGAGAGTGATGCGACGATGGTTTTGTCATGGTCGCTAAGCGTAGTAAAAACATCCAGATCAAAAGCATCGGGCAAGGCGAAACGGATCTCAAGTTTCGGTCCAAAATCATCGCTTGATTCAGAAAACCAGGAATCCAGCATGGCATTTCCTTCAGGAAATTCCAGCTTGGGGTATTTGCCGAAGGCGTTTTCAGTAATTTCCGCGCATGAAAGCCTGAACTCAAAGGTTTTGTACTTTTCGCGCAAGCACCTTGCGTTATCCAGCGTGAACCAAAGATGCTCATAGGTTGGGTTGACTACGGATCGAACCACTGTGGCTTTGTCAAAGCGGAAAACGCTGGGCAACGTATCGAGAGCGCTTGCCAAATGTACTATTGATTGCGCGAATACAGATCGAGCGTTATCGCTCGGAAACTCAATCCTGGAAAGCGGCTCCGCCTGCTCATGAATGATGGACAGCGCGATTCGCAAAAGATCAAAATTCGTGCTTGTAAGAGAATACAGGTGAGGCTTTGACCTGTCGAAAGAGGATGCGAACGTTTCGCTGAACGATTGATACTCGTAACACTGCAGAAGAGATGATGGAAGAAGGAGAACAACCGAGTTATCATCGCTGATATCAAACCGGATTTCGGAGGCATCGTTTGAAAAATTGATGTCAAAAGCGAGCGATCCGTAAAAGGTTGAAGCAAGCTTCAGCCCCTTCATCAAAAAGCTCATGCGCAATGGGGATTCAGTCGCGGATTGTTTTATGTCGATGCTATCGAAATCGTAGGCATAAGGAAATTTCTGCAACATCCGCGTCCATCGTTTTTCGAACGCCTTCAGCTTGTTTTGAAGGCCGGCGTTCTTGGCGAGAAGTTTTTCCGCGTTTTCTTGCGCATCATGAAGTTGATTCAATATGTACTTATTTTCTTTGACGATCCGCTTCAATCGATCGGCTAAAAGGGATTGCTTGCGGATTTGCGTATCCTGGGGAACGGGAAGCGGCTCACGCGAGGGGGGCGCTTGCGGAGCAAGGTGGAGCTTGCTGTTCAAGTCAGAAATGACGCTCTGAAGGGATTTGATTGTATTGATGGCGCTGACAATGGGTCTGTATAACGATCCTGTGGAAGGCTCAACGTGCCTGGTCTCGTCATATTTTATGGTGACGCCAAGGATTTTATTGTAGACGGCTTCCGCTGGAGGATAAATGGCTATTATATTCCGAACCAACCCTATGTAGTCGGCATCGTCCTGTTGCCGTGAGATCGGGCTGATGCTAGAGCTTGACAGGTCGATGCCAAGGCGAGATGAACATTGCTGTAAGAAGAAATCCTGATGAGCGAGGATATCGTCAAAATCGAATAGTAAAATACGGGCGGGTAATTTCCGGTATGCGTTCAGGATTTGTTGCTGCGCCAGTTCCCATTTTGTTAAAAGGGCGATGATTGTTTCTTCAGAGAGATCTTCCGTGAAGTGCTTAAATACATAGCGCTCAGGTGATGTCAGGACAATGATAAAGAACAAGTCATAGTCGAAGCTGGCCCAGAATTCTAGAAAGGAGAAACTTCTTTCGTCAGCCCAGCCCCATACGTTTTGTTTCAGATTTGATAAAAAGATATCGCTGGCCAACTGCTGGCAGAGAAGGCTGACCGTTTGCGTTCTCGAAAACGTTTCATGATCACTTTGGGCATTTTTTACAATTTGAGCGTGCAATGATTTGATGTCGAAATCAGGGTTCCTTGTGGCGGGCAAAGAGGAACTCATGCCGGCTTTTTGTAAAATGCCTTCCACAAGGTCAAGATTGTCTTGATCCATTCCAGTGATGCAGATAGCAGGCATAATGGTACCTATTCAATTCGTCCGGATTTTCTGGTTATACTGGGGAAAGTCAAGTAGCATCAGATCGATCGGCCCTTTTTTTCAGAGACCTTTGGCTGCCGGCAGATCCGTTCCGCAATGTGTCGCGCCTCTTCACTGAAAGACTTCAGAAAAAAGAGCGGGTCATTTTTATCGTTGTAGATTCGATGTGATTACCGCCATCCACAAGATTTCGCAAGAAAAGATATCCGGGATGCAACGCAGTGGCTTGCCGATGCTTCATGTTTTCGGCGTCCCTGCCCGATCGTCAAGAACGCAAGGGCATTGCGCGCAGCGCTTATTCCATGATCGCAACGCGTGAGAGGAAAACATGCCGTCTATTACTCAGAGCTCAAAATGTTTAACATTTTGTTGCTCGAAGGTATAAGAACGGCCACGCCAAGCGGGGCCTGCGGCGAATGCCGCGGGAGCGGGTTGTTACGTATTTTCCGCTCCCAGGAATACATCCCGCGCATACGCAAGCGCGCGGCGTTCAAACAGCGGATGCCGCGCTGGACCCTTGTCTTCGCGATCGAGCGGAGAGCTGTTCCGTCCTGTTCTTCCGGACGATCCGGGCGGACTCCTCATGCCTTTTCGCAATACCGCTTCTTGTAGGCCTTGTGGAATTCCAGAATGTGCGGCGGACAGCCCGGGATGAACAGCGCCTGGGGCCGCGGCGCGCCGTGGTCGAAGACGAGATCCGCCGCGCAGGCGCCGAACCGCCAGCGCTCGCCCCGTTCGTTTCGCGGCAGGGGCGATTCCGGCATGGGCTTGCCCAGATAGACCGATATGGGTTCGCGGCCCGTAAGAAGCCCCTCCGCCGCAAGCTTGTCCAGGGAATGGCGCAGGGCGGACAGACAGCCCCGGCAGGCCCCGCCCTCCAGACAGCGGACCTCGGGATAGGCGCCCATGGGGCTGACCACCGGCCGGGTGAACCGCCGGGCGCAGTCCTCGATCCGGTCCCCCCGGACCTCGATGTCCGCCAGATCCGTCACCCCGAGCCCTTCCTGGCGCGCAAGCCGCAGCATGTCCACTTCCATGGGGCCGATGCCCATGAGCGCGCAGCACAGGGCGTCCACGGCGGCCACGTCCGTTCCCGCCGCGATCACGTTCATGTCCGGGATGAGGCTGCCGGAAAGGGGCGCCTGCCCCTGCACGGCCGCCAGGGCGTCCACCACGGTCAGATGCGGCCGGATGACCCGCAGGATGTCCACGATCTTGGGGCTGATGTCGTTGCGGTGGCAGAACATGCGCTGATCGTCCAGGACCAGGCCGTACTGGTTCTTGATCCCAAGGGTGACCAGGGTGTGCATGTGGGTCTTCATCTTGGGCAGGTTGATGTAGACGTCCGCCTCCATCACGGCCTTGGGCGCGCGCATGCGCTCGAAGACGAAGGCGTCCGGGATGGGGATCTCGATCTTTTCCTCCAGATCGAAATGGACGATCTCCGCCCCGGCCCGGCGCACGGCCGCGGTAAAGGCGTCCATGTTCCCCAGGGCGTCTTGCAGGGAAAGCCCGTAGCCCGGATTGTCGCCCACCCGGACCCGTTTGGCCCCCGCGTCGCGCAGCAGGCCGATAAGGGCCACGAGCGCGCGCTCGTCCGTGATGATGGCGTGGGGATTGTTGGGGTCGGGCCGCACCAGGTTGGGCTTGACGAGGACCGTCCCCCCCCTGACCAGCGCGGACAGATCGGCGGCGTGCGCGATGGTCCGGTCGAGCAGGGCGCGTATGCGGTCCAGGCTTTTGGCCGTGTAGGCGCCGGGCGACTCGCCGCAGGCGCTGATGGCCGGATCGCGGCCTAGTCCGGCGACAGTTTTCGCCATGCGATTTTCCCTCCCGGAGTGCGGGGCAGTTCGTCCAGAAATTCGATGCGCCGGGGTATCTTGTGGCGGTGCAGCAGGTTTTCCAGGCGTTTTTTCAGATCGCTCGCGCACAGTTCGGCATCCTGTTTCAGCACCACGCAGGCTTTCGGGACCTCCCCGCGCAAGGCGTCCGGGACCGGGATGACGGCGGCCTCGGCGATTTCCGGGATGGCCCGCAGGGCTTCCTCGATCTCGGCTGGATAGGCCTTCATGCCGCCCACCTTCATCATATGAAAGCGCCGCCCCAGGAAGAAGAAAAAGCCGTCCTCGTCCCTGCGGAAGATGTCGCCCGTGCGGAAGCGGCCGCCGTAGAGCGGATCCCCGGGCGCGGCCGGCTTGCCGTAGTAGCCCGGGGAGACGGCCGGGCCTTCGATGACCAGCTCTCCCAGGGCGCCGTTCTCGCAGGGCGCGCCGCAATCGTCCTCTCCCTGGGGCGGCATGATCGCGGCGTCGATGTGCTTGATGGCCCTGCCCGCCGATCCGGGACGGTAGGGCTCGTCCGGGGGCGTGGCCAGGGCCACCCCGGCGGCCTCGGTGCTTCCCCAGACGGGCAGGATGCGTTTGCCGAAACGCTCGGCGAAGGCCGCCGCCAGGGCGGCGGTCACGTGCATGCCGCCGCTTTCCGGTACGCGCAGGCTGGAGAAATCATAGGCCGAGACGTCGGACAGCCGGACCAGGGTCTCGTAGACGCTGGCCACGGACATGAGACAGTTGACCCTGTGGCGGGTGATCAGCCCGGCCACGTGCTTGGGCGCGATGTTCTCCGTCAGGACCATGGCCCCGCCGAGATAGAGCGGCCGGGCGAACAGCTCGTGGGGGTGCACGAAGACGGGCATCATGCACAGATGCCTGTCCCCGGGCCGCACGCCCAGGGCCTCACAGGCGTCCATGGTGTTGTAATAGAGGTTGGCCCGGGTGGTCACGGCGCATTTGCTTTCGCCGGTGGTGCCGGAGGTCAGGTTCAGATAGACCGGATCGTCCGGGCCGCCCGGGGGTTCGGGCAGGGGGGCGTCCGCCGTCCTGTCCAGGTGGAAGGCCGCCGCGCCCGGGGGGGGCGTCTCGCCGAAGGAGACGGGATAGGCCAGGGCGAAGGGCGGCCCGTCCGGGAAAAGCGCCGCCAGGAGCGGCTCGTATTCCCGGGCCGCGAACAGGAGCCGGGGGCGAAGGCGGGTCAGCAGGGCGCGCAGGGCGGCCGGGGGCTGATGCGGGTCCAGGGGGAAGAACACGGCCCCCAGGCTGGACGCGGCGATGAAGGAGGCGATGGCCAGCGGGGTCTTGCGCAGGAAAACCCCGGCCAGATCGCCCTTGCAAAGGCCGAGACCGCCGAAAAGCGCGGCCAGCCGTCCGGCCATCTCCAGCGTCTCTGCGTAGCTCGCCGTTTCGTTCTCATGAATGATGAAGGGCTCGTTCGGGGCCGTGGCGGCGCGCAGGCGCAACAGGGAGGCGAGGCTTGCATCCGGCGTCAAGGTCATGTTCCGTCCGCTGAAAGGCTTGAGTGTCCGCCCGGGGAGACCGGCGCCGGGCGCGGATTGGGTGACGCGTCCTCCCTGTGGCGCAGGGCGGGTTTCGCGTCATGGCATTGTAATGCCACAATAAACGGCGCGATGGAAGAGGGAAGGGGCGTTTGGCGCCGTTTACTCCGAAGCCGCGCGGCCGTATGCTTGGGCCGAAAACACCGATCGGAGGCGTCATGGAATACGCGCAAATGGAGGCATTGGCCCTCTTGCCCCTTGCGGACAAGATCGAAAAGGCGGTTTCCGTCCTCGCGGAGGCGCTCGAAAAATTCGGCCCGCAGGGCATGGCCCTGGCCGTGACCGGGGGCAAGGACAGCACCCTGACCCTTGATTTCGCCCGGGAGGCCGCGTCCCGTCGCGGGGTTTCCCTGCCGGAATGCGTGTTCATCGACGAGGGGGACGGCTTTTTCGAGATCGCGGACCAGATGGCCCGGCTGAAAGCGCAGTGGGGCGTCGCGCCCAGGACGCTTCGCAACGATTCCCTTCTCGGCGCCGGGCGCGCGGTGGGCGAGCGCATCGCCGTGGCCGGACTTTCGCCGGAAAACCGGGCGGAGCTGGCGCGCCTGGGCTTCACGGACGAGACCTTGGTCTTCGATCCGGACTCCCCCCAGGGCAGCCATCTGACGAAAACGGTTCCGCTCACGCGCTATCTGCGCGAATCCGGCACAAAGGCCCTGGTCACGGCCATCCGCTGGGACGAGCACGAGTCCCGGCTTTCCGAGGAATTCATGAGCCCCCGGCAAGAGCCGCCCCATATGCGGGTCCATCCCATCCTGCATTTTTCCGAGCGCGACGTCTGGGACGCGACGTTTTTGCGGAACATCCCCTTTTGCGAGCTCTACCGCCAGGGATACAGGTCCCTGGGCACGCGTTCGGGCACGGTGAAAAACGCGGACATCCCGGCCTGGGAGCAGGATCTCGAAAACACGCCCGAGCGCGCCGGACGCGGCCAGGACAAGGAAGCGGCCATGGAACAGCTGCGGGCGCTGGGGTACATGTAGGCCGGGCGCGCGCTTGACGCTGTCCAGCGAGGTGAATACCAGTCTTCATCAAGGAGGAAGCCATGCCCACATCCGGGCGTCCGCCCCGGGAAACCGGAAGCCGCCAGACGGCCCTGGCGGAAAGAACGGAGCGCTCCAAGGCCTTCTCTATCCGTGAAGCCGCGTCCCGGCCTGTTGAAGACATGGAGGAGTACTCTATGGCCGTGGAGGCGTACGAGGATTTCCTGGCTTCCGGCGAAGAGGCCATCCCTCTTGACGTCCTGAAGGCCAGCCTTGGCCTGGAAGGTTGCGTTCACGGCCCAGGCGGCGAAGACATTTGCCAAACGGGACAAGAAGGCGGCAGCGCGCATTCTTCTCGTCCTGCGGGAAAAGGCGGCCCGTGATCCCCGGTCCGCAGGCAAGGCCCTCACCGGTCCCCTGCATGGATTCTGGCGGTATCGCGCGGGAGACCATCGTATTCTGGTCAGGATTGAGGATGAAACGATTACCGTTCTCGTCGTGCGCATAGGCCATCGCCGCGAAATTTACGGGCGGCGCTGATCAAACGGGAGGCGTTGCGGCGCGATCGCGACGTGAACGCGGGGTGGAGGCATGGCGGACGACGAGGAAGGGGAAAAACGCCGACCGGACGGCGCGCGTACGCGGACCGCGCCAGGCGCCTTCGAGCTGGCGGGGGCGCTTTTCGCGGCGTTCGCCGCCGCCGCAGCGCTTCGCCTTCTGGAATGGCCCGCCTGGCGGGAGGCCGGGCTTTTCGTTTCCGGCGAACCGCTTTTAAGCGCCCATGACGGGTATCATTGGCTGAGTCTGGCCGTTTCCTCAGCTTCGGACGTTCCCGCCCCGGCCGCCTTTTTGCGGTTCGTCTCCCGCCTGACCGGGGCGGCGCCCGCGCAGGCCGCCTTCTGGTCGCCGCCCTTTCTGGCCGCGCTCACCGCGCCGGTTCTGGTTCTGTGGTGCCGGCGGCTGGGCGCGTTCGACGCCTGGATCTGCGCGGCGCTTTGGGGAGCGTCGGCCCCAGGATTTTTCCTGCGCTCCCGCCTGGGTTATTTCGACACCGACCCGGCGGCCCTGGCCGTTCCCCTGCTCGCGAGCCTGCTTTTGGCCAGCGGGCTCGGCGGCCTCCTGCGGCCGGGGTTTTCCTCGCCCTGTCTCTCGCCCGCGCTCCCCGCCCGCCCGGCTTCGCCCCGGCGGGATATCCTCCTGACCGCCCTGGCCGGGCTGTGCATCCATTTCGGGACGGCCTGGCACGCCCACATCCGCTCCTTCGGCCTCGTCCTGCTCGCAACGGCCGGGATCCTGGCGGCGCTTCGCGCGCAAAAGGGCCAGGGCGGCGAGGCCGCGCGCCGGATCTGCCTCTTTGGCGCGCTTGGCGTGTGCGGGACGCCGGGGCTTTTCCTCGCGCCCCTGTGTCTGGCGCCGGTCCCGCGCCGGTTCGCGCGGCCCGGCCGGGCCGCCTGGATCTGGGGAGCGGCCGCGGCGGCGCTCGCCGCCGGGATCTTTCTCGGGACGAACGTCCCCCAGTACCTGCGCCCCGTCCTGGCAACGCAGACGTCCCTCCCGGCGCTGGGCGCGCTGACGGGGCAAACCGGGCCATATCTCGACCCCCTGCGCAGCGTGGCCGAAGCGCAACGCGCCGGGTTCTATCCGTTCCTGCACGCGATTGCGCCGTTTTCCTTCGCCGCCATGCTTGGGATTTGCGGCTTTGCGCTCGTCGCCGCCGTGCGCGCGGAAGCGGCCCTGCTGTTTCCCCTGGCCCTTTTCGCGGCCGGGTCAATGGCGTTCGGCGCGCGCTCGGCCATGTTCGGCGGTCCCGTGGCGGCGTTGGGGCTCGGGGTTCCCGTCTGCTGGGCGGCGTACGCCCTGTGGCGGGGCAAGCCCTGGCGCCGGGCGGCCTCCTTCCTGCTCCAGGCCGCCATGGGGGCCGCCCTTCTCGCGCCGCTTTCCATGGAGGCCTGGCGCCTGCCGCCCCAGCCCGCGCTCTCGAAAGAGCTGGCCGCCGCCATGATGACCCTGCGCGGCCAGGACCGGCCGGACGCGCGCATCTGGATCTGGTGGGATTACGGGTACGCGGCGCGCTATTACTCCGGGCTGACGCCCTTTGCCCACGGGGGAAGCCTGGAAGGGCCGCGCATCGCGCTTCTGTCCCGGGTTTTCATGGCGGACGCGCCGGAGCGGGCCGCAATGCTGATGCGGCGGGCGCAAGACGATCGCTTCGAGCCGACGCGAACCCTTGAGGAGGCGCAAGGCGGCTTTTTCTCCGGGTCCGCTACGCCGCATGACGCGCAATATCTCATTGTCCAGAAAAGGCTTCTTGACAGTTTTTCATGGATTTCGCTATTTGCTTCGACAAGCCCCGGGCGGGATACAAAAGAGCGTGGCGAGATAACTCGTATGCATCCTCCGCTTTCCATCGATGTCAGGACCTGTTCCGCCGTCATGAAAGATGGAAAGACCGCCCGGTTTCAAAGCATCCTGGACATACAGGGCACGCAACAAAGACGCTGCGAAGGCGAATTGCCTGACGGAACGCATCTCGTCCGCGTCGACGGCGACGCATTCGTCATGGATGACGCGGCGTACTCCAGCGCTCTGGTCACGCTGCTTTTCGCCGATCCATCCGGAAAGCGCGTTTCCCGCGATTTCCGGATCGTTCAGGATGGATGGCCGCAGTTCAGAATCTACACATTGACGGATGACGCGGCGACGCGCCAGGGGGAGCCATGAAAGCGCAAGCGAAACTTATCATCTTCACGGCCGCCGCCGTTCTGGCGGCCGGAATCTGCGGGGGATTCGACCGCGAATCCTCCAGCCTGTACGCGGGCGGCTTCAATTCCAACAACAGCACCTCCAATAACGCCACCTTCGTTCCCGGCGTCGTCCTGCTGCTCGATTCCTCTTCCAATGCAACAAACGCCTCCAACGGCCTGACGGACGTCTTGAGCCGGTGGGACGGCAATGGCGTCGTTTTCGAGGAAAACGGCGACCGGTTCCAGGTCCGGAACGCGGCCCCCTCGGCGCCCGGTCTCGGCCTGGAAGGCGATCGCGCCCTGTACGCGGCCGGCGCAGCCGCGACCATCGCCCTGGATTCCCCGGCGGGCATGACCTTCAAGGGAATCTGGCTGCGCCAGGCCCAGGGCGTCCTGGGGCCCGTCAGCCTGACCCTTCGGGACGCGTCGGGCGCGGTCCTTGTAACCAAGACCGTGAAGCTTGGCCCCGAGTGGACCCATGTCTTCTTTGACGGCGCGATGAGCGGCGTTTCCAGCGTGGAGATTGAAGCCAACGGGCAGGGCATCCTGATCGACGCCCTGGGCTACATCTCCTAAGGACGCACGGAGCGCCGGAAGCGCGCAAAGGATTTTGAGCGGCGAGCCTACGCGCGGACGATCCCGGGAGGGCCGCAACGCCCCGCTCTTGAGCCGGTTTTGAACGGACAGGCGGCGTATAGCCGTCCTTCCAAACCGCTGACAACGGCCAGACCGGCGCGCTCAATAACACAAGCCGCCCCCTTGCGTATGCGGTTCGCGAGGGGGCGGCTTTTTACGCGCCTCGCGCTCGGATCTTGAACGCGATTTGAGCATGAGGACACGCTCATCAAGCCGGATGCCCGGTTATTCTTGCGGGGGGGCTGGCCGGATCAGCGTTCCGCGAAAAACGGATCGTGCCCGCCTTTCGCCATGAGCTCCCGGAACGAGAGGAAATAGAGATAGAGGTCCGGCCGGGCCCGCACGCGGGCGTCCAGGCGCGCGGCCATGCGGGCCACGTTTTCCGTGAGCGCCGCTTCCCAGGCCGCCTTGTTCCGCCCGCCGCCCTCCCCTTCGCCGGGGATCGCAAGCGCAAGCTCCTCTTCCAGAACGAGCCGGTTGTATCCGTCCGCTTCGCGCAGCATGAAGGCCGGAATGACCGCGCAGCCCGTGCGCATGGCCATGGAGGCCGCGCCCACGGAAAAATACGCCCTGGCGCCCAGAAACGGGACCAGGACCCGCTTGTCCCCGCCGCCCCCGTCCATGGCCACCCCGAGAACCTTGTTGTCCTTCAGGCAGGCGAGCGCCGGTTTCATGGACCCGAAGATGTTGATGTGGGTGACGGGCAGGGTCTGCTCGTGCTCCCAGCGCAATTCCCGGGTGCGGCGCACGGCGGCCCCGCGTTTTTCCGGCAGCTTTTCGTTGAGGGCGCTGGCCGGGGCGCTCAACTGGAACATCTCGTATCCGGCGTAGCCGATGGCGGGCATGATCATCTGGTTGGCTCCGAAATGCCCGAAGACCAGCATGGCCCCCCTGCCCTTGGCCAGGGCCGCGTCCAGATGCTCCCGGCCCTCGATGCGCATGATTTTGTCCATCACCCCGGCGTTCAGCCTGGGGAAGAGCAGGACTTCCAGATCGTTCAGACAGAAATTGACCAGGGCTTTGCGGGCCAGGCGCAGGCGGTCCGCGTCCGTGACGCCGGGACCGGCGAGTTCGGGCGCGCGCCTGGCGGCCAGCGCCATGCCCAGAAGCCGGGCGTTGGGAAGGCGCCCCAGAAAGCGCCCCAGAAACGTTCCGAGGGCGTAGGCCCAGGAGAGGGGCAGGCGCTGGACCAGGGCCCGAAACGGCCCCCAGTAGATGCGCACCAGAAGATCGCGGATATGGACCATGGCGGGAGGGGTTGGGGTTTGTGTTACGCGGCTTCGCGTTGCCTGCGTGGTTGTAGCCGCAAGCCAGGGAAATGACAAACCCGCCGCCGCCCCCGTCGCTTCCGCTCGCGTCCCCTTGCGCCCGCTTGCATCCCTTTGCGCCCGCTCGCGTCCCCTTGCGCCCGCTTGTGTCCGGGGCGCCGATTGGCAAAGGCTCGCGAATGTATTAGGAGCCTCGAAAGCGCGAAAAACCGCCTTCGGGCGTTGACCAAAAGGAAGCCACTCCATGCATATTCTCGTTACCGGCGGCTGCGGCTATATCGGCAGCGTGTTGACCCCCATGCTTCTGGACCGGGGACACGACGTCACCGTGTTCGACATCAAATGGTTCGGCGATTTTCTGCCCGCGCGCAAGGGGCTCAAGGTGGTCGAAGGCGACGTGCGCGACACGGACGCCATCCCCATGGACGGCGTGGACGCCATCATCAATCTGGCCAACGTGGCCAACGACCCCTGCGGCGACCTTTCGGCCAAGCTGGTCTGGGAAACCAACGCCCTGGCGGGCATGAAGCTGGCGGAAAAGGCCGTGGCGAGCGGCGTGAAGCAGTTCCTGCACGCCAGCTCCGGCTCGGTCTACGGGGTCAAGGACGAGCCCAAGGTGACCGAGGACCTGCCCTGCGTGCCCATCTCCGACTACAACAAGACCAAGATGGT
>CALGYO010000200.1 GCA_937934715.1 uncultured Desulfovibrionaceae bacterium
CCGCCATGAGCATCTGGGAAAGGCGGCTTAAAACGAACCCGCCCACGCCCCAGGCGGTGAACACCAGACCGTAATTGGAGCCGAAATGGCGCATGCCCCACAGATCCTTGGTAAAGGCTGGGAAAAGCGCCAGATTCGCGCCGTAGTTGAAACCTATGGCCATGGCCAGGACGACGAGCAGGGCGGGGCTTGCGGACTGGGCGCCAACGATGGGGATGGCGGCGAACATGAGGACGGCCTGGGCGGCCAGGATGAGGAGCAGGGCGGGTTTGCGGCCGATGGCGTCGGAAAGGGCTCCGGCGGCCAGCCGCCCGCCCGCGTTGCCCACGGCCATGACGGCCACGGCGACGAAGGCGAATTCGCCAAGGCTCTTCACGGCCATGCCCGCCACGTTGCCGATGACCATGAGCCCCGCCCCGGCGGCGATGAAATAGGCGGTCCACAACGCCCAAAAGGCAGGCAGGCGAAACAGTTCGGACGGGGAGCGGTCCTCGCCTGAAATGGCTTTGGCCCGGGGCTTCGTTTCCACCGGCGCGTATCCAGCCGGGGGATTGACCAGAAAAAGCCCAAGAATTCCCACCACGAAAATAAAGGCCGTCCCGAAGGCCAGCATGGCCCCGCCGAGACCGTACGCGCCGATGAGGTATTTTCCGAGAGGGGCGATGTAGGCCGAGGCCAGCCCGAAACCGGAAACCACGATGCCGGCCACCAGGCCGGTTTTCGATGCGGGAAACCATTTCAGGGCCGGAGGCGTGGCCGAGGCGTAGCCGAAGCCGAGCCCCGCGCCCGTCAGCACCCCGAATCCGAGGACCCAGCCCGCATACGACGCCGTTTGGGAGGCCACGATCATGCCCGCCCCCGCCAGGAGGCCGCCGAGTATGGCGATCAGGCGCGGTCCGAAGCGATCCTGCGCCTTGCCAGCAAAGATCATGACGAAGGCGAAAACCAGACAGCAGATGGCGTAAGGATCGTTGACCGAAGCCGGGTCCCAGGCGAAGGGGCCGCCAGCCTTGATGGAAGCGGTGATTTCGCCCTTGAAAATGCTCCAGGCGTACAGGACGCCCAAGGCCAGGTTGACGCCCAAACCGGCCATGACCACGGTCCAGCCTTTGTTACGTACGGGAAGGGTCATACGCTCTCCTTGATAGAGGGTTGATGAAAGGGGTTCGTCTCTCGTAAATAAAGGCGCCGAGGCGCCATGCTTGCCGACAGAATCCTTATGGTTCAGGCGGTTTTTACGGTTCGGGCGCGACGCGCGAAAAAAAACCGGAACCGACGCGCGAAGCATGGCGCGAGGGTCCGGCTATATTGATGGAATACGGCGGCCGGGATTTCCCCTGCGGCGTGAGGCGGACGTGACGCCCGCCCCCCGCAAGAAGAACGCAGGTCCGCGCCCCCGGGACGGCCGCAGCCGCCCGTCTGAAGCGCCGCACCGCCCTCGGCTCGCCCATCACGCCCCCTCGCCCTGGCCGCCAGCCGCGCCAAGCCCGGCGCGCCGCTTTGCGCTTTCCGCCGCTTCCTCGATTTTCAGCGCCCGCCGGTCGAGCTTGCCGCTGCCGGTCTTGGGCAGGGCGTCCCGGAAGGCGAAGGCGCGTATGGAGGCGATGGGGCCCAGCTCCCGGCGGATATGCTCCACAAGCTCGCCGATGAGCGCCTCCTCGGAGGACCATTTCTCCTCCCAGCGCTCGGACGGGGTGATGAAGGCCTTGGCCGCCTCGCCGCTGATGGGGTCGGGTACGCCGATGACGGCGGCCTCGGCCACGGCCTTGTGGGAGATGAGCGCGTTTTCCAGCTCGGCGTTGCCGATGCGCCGGCCGGCGATGTTCAAGACGTCGTCGGCCCGGCCCTGGATCCAGAACGCGCCGTCCTCGTCCAGTCTGGCCATGTCGCCTGCCCAGTACGCCCCGGGAATGGTCTCCCAGTAGGTCTTGCGATAGCCGTCCGGGTCGTTGAGAAGCCCCTGGAACATGGCTGGCCAGGGATGGGTCAGGACCAGGAAGCCGCCTTTGCCCGGCGCGACGGGACGGCCGGTCCGGTCCACCACCTCGGCGAAGACGCCCGGAAGCGGCTTGCCGACGGAGCCGGGCTTCAACAGGGAGATGGGCAGGGGAGTCAGCATCATCATGCCGGTTTCGGTCTGCCACCAGGCGTCGAGCAGGGGACATTCCCCCCGTCCCATGGTTTTGTGGAACCAGATCCAATCCTCGGGACTTATGGGCTCGCCCGCTGTGAGCATAAGGCGCAGGCTCGAAAGATCACGGCCCTTGGCGGGCTGACCGCCGAACCGGCGCATGGTGCGGATGATGGTGGGCGTGACGTAGAGTTCGGTCACCCCGTGGCGCTCGATGATGGTGAGCGCCCGGACGTTGTTGCGGCCAAAGGGCTTGCCCTCGTGAATCAGGGAGGTGGCTCCGGCCAGAAGCGGTCCGTAGACGGCGTAGCTGTGGCCGGTGATCCAGGCGGGGTCCGCCATGCACCAGATCACGTCCGTGGGCTTGACGTCCAGGACCCACTGCATGGTCTTGTAGACGCCCACCATGTAGCCGCCGTGCCCGTGAACCACGCCTCGGGGCTCGCCGGTGGAGCCTGAGCTGTACAAGGTGAACAGCTCGTCCCCGCTCTCCATGGGCTCGACGGGACAATCACCTTTTTCCAGCAAAATCAAATCATTATATGGAATGTCGCGCCCGTCGGTCATTTCCATCTGGGCGCCGGTCCGCGAAACCACGATGACCGTTTCCACGGTGGAGGCGCCGGGCCCGGCCAGCGCCTGATCCACCTGGGGTTTCAAAGGCGTCTCGCGGCCGCCGCGAAAAAAGCCGTCCGTCGTGAGGACGGCCTTGGCCGCCGCATCCTCGATGCGGGCGCGCAGGACCTTGGCGGAAAATCCGGCGAAGACCAGGCAATGCGAGGCTCCGATCCGGGCGCAGGCCAGCATGCCGATCACGGTTTCCGGAAGGGGAGGCATGTACAGGATGACCCGGTCCCCCTTGCCCACGCCCAAGGATTTGAGTCCCCGGGACAATTCCCGGACTTCGCGCAACAACTCGAAATAGGTGAATTTCCTGACCTCCCCGCGCTCTCCTTCCCAGATGAGCGCCAGCTTGTTGCGAAGGGGAGAGTCAACATGGCGATCCAGGCAGTTGTAGGAGATGTTGCACAGTCCTCCAGAGTACCAGGAATAAAACGGCGCCCGGCTGGAATCCAGCGTCTCGTCCCACTGCCTGAACCAGGAAAGCTCCCGGGCGGCCTCATCCCAATAGCCGAGCGGATCGGCCAGGGCGCGCTCGCGCGCGGCCTCATAGTCGCCGGGGGTGAGGTTGGCTTCGATGACGTGATGGGGCAAGGGACGGAAAACCCGCGTTTCAACCTTCAAGGCATCCAAAGTTCCAGGCTGGTCCATAGATCGCTCCACCGTGTTTCCCGGCCGCGCGCAGGCTTGCGGCCGGCCCTTTCTTTTCGGGATTGGGCCACCCTAGACGGGTTTCGCCAAGGCATGAAACCTCTTTCGGTCAACGGCGCCGGAACTGCGGCAAACGGCGAGCGGGACCTTTATCGCGCGTCATGGGCCGAAAAGAGCACGGCCCGGACCGGGCGGCGGAATCCTTCCGGGCGGAAAAACAATTGCGTTTTTCGCCGAATTATCGCTATGAAACGTTCAAGATCGTTTCTTGATGCGGGAGGACCTATGTCCGGACAATCACGATCCTCCAAATGGCGGGAAGAACGCATTGCCAAGGGGGGGAAGGCCGTGGGCGTCACCCTGGAACCGGGCGCCGCCGAATCTCTTGAAGTTTTGCAAGAAATGTTCAAGTGGTCCCAACGGGAAGCCATTTCCTTCGCCCTGGAATTCACCGCCAGGCACAAGGATCAAATTGATGTTTCAAAGCATTTTCAAAAAGTGTTTCTAGAGACATTCAACCCAAGGGATTTACTGGATAAAATGTCTCAACTCGAAGGGAAGACCAAGGCCCTCGAGGCCGAGGTCGCAAGCTTGCGCGAGCTTGTGGAATCCGGGGTTTTCCCACAGCCGGGCGGGACGGAAGGAAGCATGGGCATGGCCCGGGACAAGGAGGACGGTCTTGCGGCCGGAGAGTCCGCCGGTCACGACGCCGGGCGCATGGACGAACCGGAAGGATGGGAACCGCTGCTGGAATTCACGGCCCGCCAGATGCTGGAACACGGGGAACGCATGACCAAGAGCAGGCTTTTCGAGACGGCTCGCCACGAGCGCATCCCCATCCATCCCACCCAGCACGAATTCAGCTCCTTCTTGTCCCGCAACATGAACAGGGTGCGGGATATCATGCGGCAGCTGAAGGAGGGTACGAACTAGGACGCGAGACTATCCGTCCCCATGGGGGCACAGAAGTCCCGTCTCCCCGCAATTTTCGGCTTCGAACTCCAGAACCGCGTGTTCCACCCCGAAACGGTCATGCAGTAAGGCCTTCACGCGCTCGCCGACCGGGGCCGTTTCCGCAAGATTGCGGACCTTCGTCCGGATATGGCAGGTGAAAAAGACCCCTTGCGGCCCCACCGCCCAGGCGTGCAGGTGGTGCGCCTCCTCCACGCCAGGCGTTTCCATGATCGCCCGGCGCACGGCCCCCAGATCGACCCCCGCTGGAACCCCTTCCATCACGATCCGAAGCCCCTCCCGGGCCACGCCCCAGCCGCTTTTCACGATGAAGACCACGATGGCCACGGTCAAAAGCGGGTCGAGCCAGTAGACGGGCCAGAACATGAGGGCGAGGCCGTTTACCATGACGGCGGCGGAGGTGAGGAAGTCCCCCAGCATGTGCAGGAAGGCTCCGCGCATGTTGATGTCGCCCTTGGCGCCTTTGCGCAAAAGCAGAACCGAAAAGCCGTTGCCCAGGATGCCCGCCCCGGCCAGAAGGACCACCAGGGCGCCGGAAACGGGCTGGGGATGGCGCAGGCGATCCACGGCCTCCAGTACAAGAAACAGACAGGCGCCCGCCAGCATGGCCGCGTTTATAAGCGCGGCCAGGATTTCAGCCCGGCGAAATCCGAAGGAATACGCGGGGGAGGGGCCCTTCCCGCCGATCTTCATGGCCGCGTAGGCCAGGATCAGCCCGGCGCAGTCGCTGAAATTATGGACCGCGTCTGAAACCACCGCCATGCTTCCCGCGACGGCGCCTCCGATGATCTGGGTGACGGAGATGCCCAGGTTCAGGACTATGGTGATGAAAAGCGCCCGTCCCGAAACCGTCTCTTCCCCGCCCCCGTGCGAATGCCCATGCATGTCTTGCCCTCCTTCACCTATCGGCTATAGTCATCAGCAGGCGTCCGGCAAGTCCGCGGGCGCCCAAACCCGGCGGCGAAACCGCATCGGAAGGCATATGGTCGAAAACGTCGTCATCATGGGCGCGGCGGGCAGGGATTTTCACAATTTCAACGTCTATTTCAAGGACAACCCCCGCTACAACGTGGTCGCCTTCACGGCGGCCCAGATCGAGGGCATCGCCAACCGGCGCTATCCCGCCTCCCTGGCGGGCGCCCGCTACCCCGAGGGCATTCCCATCCTGCCGGAAGCGGAGGTCGTCGCGGTCATCAAAACACACAAGGTGGATCTGGCCGCCTTTTCCTATTCCGACGTGAGCCATGTCGAGGTCATGCACAAGGCCTCGGCGGTCATGGCGGCGGGAGCGGATTTCATCATGATCGCGGCCTCCTACGCCATGCTGCCCTCGAAAAGACCCGTCATCTCGGTCTGCGCCGTGCGCACGGGCTGCGGCAAATCCCAGACCACCAGGAAGGTCTGCGACGTGTTGCGGCGCATGGGCCTGAAACCGGCCGTCATCCGCCACCCCATGCCCTACGGCGACCTGGAACGGCAGAGCGTCCAGCGCTTCGCCGAAGCGGCGGATTTCGAACGATACGAATGCACCATCGAGGAACGCGAGGAATACGAGCCCCTGGTGGAGCGCGGGCTCGCCGTGTTCGCCGGGGTGGACTACGCGGCCATATTGCGTCTGGCCGAGGCCGAGGCGGACGTGATCGTATGGGACGGCGGCAACAACGACACGCCCTTTTACAAGCCCGACGTCGCCATCACGGTCTTCGACCCCTTCAGGCCCGGTCACGAGCTGGCCTACCACCCGGGCGAAATCAACATGCTCATGGCCGATATCGCGGTCATCAACAAGGCGGACGCCGCTCCCACCGAGGGAACGGAGGCGGTGCGGCGCAACATCGCGGCCCACAACCCGCATGCGGTCATCGTGCTGGCGGGCTCGCCGGTCACGGTGGACGACCCGGGGGCCATCGCGGGACGACGGGTTCTGGCCGTGGAGGACGGCCCCACGCTCACCCACGGGGAAATGGCCTTCGGCGCGGGCGTCATGGCGGCCAAGGCCCACGGAGCGGCCGAGCTGGTCGATCCCCGTCCCTTCGCAAAGGGGTCCATCAAGGACGTGTTCGCCAGGTATCCACATATCGGCCCGGCGCTTCCGGCCATGGGCTACAGCCCGGCCCAGCGCGAGGACCTGACCCGGACCATCGCCGCGACGGACTGCGATCTGGTCCTGTTCGCCACCCCGGCCAGACTCGGACGCATCCTGACCATCGACAAATCCTTCGTCACCGCGACCTATGAATACGCGGATATGGGGGAACCGGATCTGGAAAGCGCCCTCAAGAAGAAACTGCAAGGACGGCTCGGCCGTGAAGGATAGGGATATGGACATCGTATTGGCCCGCAACGACGATCTGGACGAGGCGTTGCGGATCGTCAGGGCCTGCGCGGCCGGTCTGCGGGCCATGGGTCTGGACCAGTGGGACGAGCTCTATCCGAGCCGCGAGATCCTCGAGGCCGACATCGCGGACGGGAGTCTCTATATAATGAAGGAAGGAGAGCGCGTTCTGGCCCTGGCCGCCCTGGACGCGCATCAGGACCCTGCCTACGCGGACGTGAACTGGGCCTTTGACCATCCCCGCATCGTGAGCATCCACCGCCTGTCAGTGGATCCGGCCGCCCAGGGCAGGGGGCTGGCCAAGCGCATGATGGATTTTCTGGAAGCTGAAGCCGCCGCCCTGGGATACGGAGCCATCCGCCTGGACGCCTATTGCGAAAATCCGGCCGCCCTCGGACTCTACGAAAAACGCGGCTACCGGCGCTCGGGCATGGTCAGGTTGCGCAAAGGGCTTTTCGTCTGCTTCGAAAAGCGCCTGTAAGGGCCGCAAGCGGGGCGTCTTCCGCAACACGGCGCGAACGCTCCACAAGAAGAATGATGCGTGCGCGCGGCTGATTCCGGAATACGCGCGCGGCTCGTTCCCGAATGCAAGGCTAATCCCGCTCCCTGAGGCCGCGCTCCACCGTGACCAGGAAGTCCTGGACATTGGTCAGGATGGACCTCGCCGAAATCGAGCCCCGGTTGGCCAGCTTGTTGACCACGAACTCCGACATGTCCACCGCGTAGAAAAAGACCGGCCGCACGGTCCCGTCTCCGGTCAGGGCGTAAGACGGGGTCATGTTGCCCACGGCGATGGAATGCAGCTGGGTGGCCAGGGCGATGACCGTGGTGGCGCGCCTGACCAGGCCGCGCATGGCGTCCTGGGCGGCGTAGACGTCGGCGACCACCTCGGGCAGGGGGCCGTCGTCGCGGATGGACCCGGCCAGGACATAGGGGATGTCCCGCTCGGTCACGGCCTTCATCACTCCGTCCTTGATGAGCCCCGCCCGGATGGCCTCCTTGATGGACCCCTGACGCCGTACGGCGTTCAAGAGGTCCAGATGGTAGATCGGAAGAGCACACGTCTGAACTCCAGTCACGGCTACATCTCGT
>CALGYO010000201.1 GCA_937934715.1 uncultured Desulfovibrionaceae bacterium
ACCACCGAGATCTACACTCTTTCCCTACACGACGCTCTTCCGATCTTGCGCGGCGGCGGGCTGCGCGGCGGCGGATTGGGCGGATGCTGGCACGCGTCTGGAGGCGGCGCCCGTCCTGGGCAGCGAGGCCAGGGTTCCCGGGGCGGCCGTGGCCGATGGAGACGCGGGCGCCGGGGAGGCGCCCGCGGCGGAGACGGCTGGGGACGGGGAAGCGGGAGCGACGGCCGGAACCGTGGCGGAAACGGGGGCGCCCGCGGGAGCTCCTCCCGGCGTGGCGGCCGGGACGCCCGGCGCGGCGGCCTTGCCGCGCACCAGGGCCAAGAGCTCGTCCACCTTGGCGCTGGCCTCCCGCCAGCGTTTGTCGTCGCTCGACTGGCGCTCCTGAAGGCCTTTCAGCTCATCCTGGACTTCAAGCAGGGCGGCCTCGACGTTTTGCAGGCGAAATTCCGCGCTGGATTCCCAGGTGGGCGTGGCTGTCTTGCACGCGGATAAAAAACACGCGCCGGCCAGAAGGACGGCCGCGCAAACGGCGAGGCGGCGAGGGGGAGCGTGTTGCATTCTCGTTCAAGTGATAAGGAATGTTATCAAAATATCGCTACATGCAGCCGGGATAAGCGACCTGAAAGGAATAATCAAGCGCATCTTTCGAATCGGGACCCATGGAAACAGGATGTTTCTTGCATGCAGGGCTGTTTTCAGGCAAAACACCGCCGCAAGCATGCGATCGGGTTTACCGGCCGGGCGCTTTCGGCCGGCGCGCTTCGACCTTGTGGACATAAGGAGAAAACACAACGATGCCGGGCATTTCGGGAGATTACGTCTATTCTGTCATCCTGACCCTCGCCGCCATGCATCTTGCCCTGGGCTTGGCCGCGGCGGGCATTCCCTGCATGACCGGCGCCGGGGGATTCGTCACGGCGAAGCGCTCAAAAATTTTTCAGAACAAATTCGGCCAACAGGCCGGGACCTTCGGTTTTCTGGCCGGAACCTATCTGTTCCTGGTCCTGGCGGCGGCGGCCGTCTCCCTCAATATCCGGCTTCCCGAAGTGGCCATCTTCTGGTTCTCCACCCCCTTGCCGCTCGTCCCCTTGCTGGCCTCCCTTATCGCGGGCGCGGCTCTTTTTCTGCTCTACCGGGGGCTGTGGCAGAAAATGAAGGAGCGCAAAAAGGCGCACGCGGCCCTTGGGCTGGGCGCCGCCGTCTGCCTGTGGTTTTTCCTGTACTGCGCGGCGGGCGCCTTCCGCCTGTTCTGCCTGCGTCTGGACCTGCCGGACGATCCTCTCCTTTTTTTCATCCCGCCCAAGGATTCCACCTTCTGGCCCATGATCCTGCAGGCCGTGAGCCTGTCCTGCGCCATGGCGGGGGCCTTCAGCGCGCTCTACCTGCTCGTCCGGCGCGGCAAGGACGATTTCGGGAGGGACTACTACAATTACGCCCTGCGCCTGACCAGCCGCTGGGCGCTTTTCGCGGGCGTTCTCCAGAGCCTGTTCGCCGTCTGGCTGGCCGTGTCCCTGTGGCCCTCGGCGGAACAGACCGCGACCGGCGACGGGACGCTCATGGTTCTCGGCGCGGCCGCCCTTCTGGAACTTGCCTCCCTGGCCCTATGGGGAGTAACCTCATTTCAGACCAACGCGCTTCGCTTCAAGCCCATGATCGCCGGGGCATGGTTTTTCTCCGTCGCTTCCCTTGCGGCGGAATGCATAGCGCTGGCGCCGTTTTATCTGACGTAATCCCCGGTTTGGAGGGCCGATGCCCGTTTCGTCCATTCGTTCGCGGCTCATCATCAGCTTGACCGTGATCCTGACGGCCGCTTTTCTCGCGACCAGCCTCGTCAACTACCAGATCGCCAAGCGCGCCATCCGCCAGGAAATCCTGACCAGCGCCCTGCCGCTGACCCGCGACACCATCTATTCCGAGATCGAACGCGACCTGGTGCGGCCCATCCACATCTCCTCCCTCATGGCCAACGACTCCTTTCTCAAGGACTGGCGGCTCGGCGGCGAAAAAAACGTGGACGAGATCGCCCGGTACCTCAAGGAAATCCAGGAGAAATACGGTTTTTTCTCCACGTTTTTCGTCTCCACCGGCTCGCGCAACTACTACTATCCCGGCGGGGTGCTCAAAACCATCTCCCCGGGCGACGAGCACGACGTGTGGTATTACCGCTTCCTGTACAAGGCCGTGAGCTACGACCTGGAGGTGGATTCCAACCAGGCGGCAAAGGACGCGCTGACCATCTTCATCAACCACAAGGTCATCCGGGGCGGGAAGATCCTGGGCGTGACCGGGGTGGGGCTCAAGCTCGACACCGTCTCGGCGCTTATCCGCAGCTACCAGGAAAAATACCACCGCGGCATCCTGCTGGTGGACCCCGAGGGCGTCATCCAGGTGGGGGGCGATCCCGGACAGTCCCGGCGAAGCTCCATTTACGACCTGCCGGGTCTGGACCGCATCGCGGCCAAGATATTGAGCGTCCGCGCGGGCTCCCGGGAAATGGAATACGACCGGGACGGCCGCCATTTCCTCCTCACCGTGCGCTACATCCCGGATTTCAACTGGTTCCTGGTGGTGCAACAGGACGAGACCGCCTCCCTCGCCGAGGCCAGAAGCGGCTTCTACCGCACCCTGGGCGCGGGACTTGCCGCCACGGTCCTGGTCATCCTGGTCTGCCTGTTCACGGTCAACCTCTTCCAGTCCAGGCTCGAACGCATGGCCGCCACGGACGAGTTGACCGGGGCGGGCAACCGCCGGGCCTTCGAGCGCCGCTTCGCCGAGGCCGTGCGCGCGGGAAGCGGCAGGGGAACGCCCCTGTCCCTCGCCCTGCTCGACATCGACCGCTTCAAGTCCGTCAACGACAGGCTCGGGCATCTGGCGGGCGACGCCATCCTCAAAGCCGTGACCGGGATCGCCAAAGCCTGCGTGCGGCCGTCGGACTTCGTGGCCCGCTGGGGCGGTGACGAATTTCTCATCATGGTCATGGCGGACGCCGTCCGGACCAGGGAGATCGCGGAGCGCCTGGAGGAGCGGGTCAGGGAGACGGATTTCGCCGAAATCCTGGGCCTGGACGGCCCGGTTTCGGTCACGGTCAGCTGCGGCTCGGCCCAGTACGCGGACGGGGACAGCCTGGACGATCTCATCGCCAAGGCGGACAAGGCCATGTACGCGGCCAAGGGAACGCTCCCAACCGATTGCCCGTAACACCCCACGGGCCTTTACAAAAAGACGTTTTTGCCGGATGAGCTGGATGTGACCATCGCCCCTTCCTCCTTCGTTTTGGCCATACGCCCCCTCGCTCCTCGCGACCTGGGCCAGGCCTCGGCCCTGGCCTTGCGGGTCTTCGCCTCGTGCGTGGGGCCGGGCTGTACGCCGCAGGGATGCGCCGCCTTCGCCTCCTGCGTGACCCCTGAGGAGCTTCTGGCGCAGGTGAAGCGCGGCGAACTGCTGCTTGGCGCCTTCGCCGGGGAGGTCATGACCGGCATGCTGGTAATCCGCAGGCCCGGGCACGTGGCCAATTTCTTCGTGGATGAGAGGTGCCATCGCCAGGGGATCGGGCGGGCGTTGTTCCAGGAGGCGGAGCGCCTTCTGGCCGGTCCGGGCGGCGAAGCCCCGGCCATGACCGTCAATTCGTCACTTTTCGCCGTCCGCTTCTACGAGCGCCTGGGTTTCGTCAGGATCGGAGCGGAAATACGAAAAAACGGCCTGCGCTGCGCGCCCATGCGCCGCCCGTCCGGTCCGCGCCCCCGCGCCGGCGGATCGCCCGGAACATCGCCCGGAGCATCGTAAGGACGCGCCATGAACTACCGTCTCGAACGCCTCGGCCCCGAACATCGCCTGAACGTGGCCGAAATCTACAACGTCCACGCCCGGGAGGGCTACGCCGCCTATTCCGAGGAAACGGTGGACGGCTCCTTCTACGATCTTCTGCGCGGCATGATCCGCGACTATCCGGCGCTGGCCGTGAAAAGCCCCGAGGGCGAGGTCGTGGGCTTCTCCTACATGCGGGCCTATTCCTACATCCCGGCCCTGTCGCGGCTGGCCAGGCTGACCTATTTCCTCCTGCCCGCCCATACGGGCAACGGCGTGGGAACGCTGCTTCTGGCCCATTTCGAAAAAAGCGCCCCCCTTCTGGGGGTGGACGCCCTGGTCGCGGACGTGTGCTCCTTGAATGAACAAAGCCTGGCCTTTCACCGCGCCCGGGGCTTCGTCGAGGCCGGACGCTTCGCGCGGGCCGGACGCAAATTCAACCGGGATTTCGACATCGTCTGGATGCAGAAGCTCCTGCCTCCGGTCCACCCAGCGAACTGAGCCCGGCCCCATCCCCCGCGCCCGCGGCCAGAACGCCGGACCGCCCATGGCATGAGACCCCCCGGGTCTAAGCCCGCCCCAGTCCGGCCGCCCGGCGCATGAAATGCAGCCCCTCGCCCACGTAGAGCAAAACGCCCGCCCAGATGAAGGCGAAGGTGAGGATTCCGGTCGTCCCCAAGGGTTCGCCGTAGAGCCATACGCCCAGGATGAACATGCAGGTGGGCGCGATGTACTGGGCCACGCCCAGGGCGGGCAGGGTGATGCGCCTGGCGGCGTAGGCGAAAAGGACCAGAGGGAGCGAAGTGGCCAGTCCCGCGCCCACCAGCAGCGCGTTGATCCTGAAGTCCGCGTGGCCGAAGGCGGCCTCTCCCGTGACTTCGAGAAAAACGAGATAAACCGCGCCCGGAATCGTGAGCAGCGCGGTTTCGAAGAAAAGCCCGGGCAGGGACTCCACGGCCGCCACCTTGCGCAGCAGGCCGTAAAAACCGAAGGACACGGCCAGGGTCAGGGAAATCCAGGGGAATTCGCCGTACCCCGCCACGCTCACCGCCACCCCGAAAGCGGCCAGGCCAATGGCCGCGATCTGCAGGGGCCGCAGCCTGTCCCGCAGAAAGACCACGCCCAAAAGGGCGTTCACCAGGGGGTTGATGTAGTAGCCCAGGCTGCATTCCACCACGTGCCCGGCGTTCACCGCCCAGATGTAGAGGAACCAGTTCCCGGAGATGACCAGGCTGCTGGTCAATAACACGGCCACGCCCCGCCGGTTCCTGAAAACGGCCGCCACCTCCCTGAACCGCCTGGACAGGGCCAGGGCCACGGCTACGAAGGCCGCCGACCAGACGATGCGGTGGCAGAGAAGCTCCCCGGGCGAGACGGACTTGAGCGCCTTCCAGTACAGCGGAAAAAGCCCCCACAACAAAAAGGCGCACACGGCGGCCAAGGCCCCGCGCGACGAAGCGGAACGCATGTGACGACCCCTTACGGAAAAATTCTGAAAAATCGCGTGTCCACAGCCATGACCGGAAACGAGGCAGGAAGATCCCCCGCGTCGATCTCCTCGAAGCCCATCTTGGCGTAGAACCGGTGGGCGGCCGTGAAATGGGCCGTGGTCCCGAGATAGACCGCCGTCACCCCGCGCGCCCGGGCGTGGGCCAGAAGCGCGTCGAGCAAGGCGGCGGCCGTCCCCTTTCGCCCTCCCCGGAAGGCCTTGTCAACGAACATCTTGCGCAGCGCCCCCATTCCCCCGCCGATATCCTTGAGGGCGATGGTCCCCACGATCCGCCCCGTGGGCCCGCCCAGGCGAGCCGTCCAGAAGCCCCCGTTCCCGGCGAGGTAGAATCCCGCGATGTCCTCCAGATCGGGCTGATCGGCCAGGGTGATGGACATGCCGTACTCGTCGCGCTGGATGCCCGAGATGAGCGCGCCGATCGCTTCCGTCTCCCCGGGATTTTCCGGCGAAAAGGGCGCGATGGCGATTCCCGGCGCCCTGGCGGGCGGCGATTCCTCCCGGGTCAACTCGGGAATGCCGGAGGCGGTCTTGTCGAGGAGCTCGAAGAGCCGGACGCGCTCCTGGCCGGTCAGCGCGCCCATGAGCCGCGCGGCCCTGCGCCAGTAATCCGGCAGGATGCGCTCCAGAAGCGCCTTGCCCTCGCTGGTCAGGGAAAGGTCCTGACGGCGGCCGTCCTGGCCGTGGGGACGGCGCAGGATGAGCCCTTCCCTGGCCAGCCCGTCCAGAAGCCGCGTCATGGTGGCCCGGGTCACGCCCACCCGGTCCGAGATCTCCGAGGGCGCCATGGGCCGCGACGGGTTCCGGTTGAGCACGAGCAGGACAAGAAAGCGGCTCTGGGACAGGCCGTAGCGGCCGAGCATCCGGTCGAAGGCGGCCACCAGGTCGCTGCCCACCCGCAAAAGCCGCACCATGGCCCGGACCGCGTCCGGCTCCATGTCCTCGTAGCGGCGGGCCAGGTCCTCGAACTGCTCCCTGGTGGGCTGGTCCATCAGATAAAACACGCCCTTCCTCCTTGCTTTACGGAATATATTACTAAGAGCATAAAATGTTTAATATTTTGTTGCTCGAAGTTATAAGAGCGGCCACGCGGAGCAGGGCCTGCGGCGAATGCCGCGGGAGCGGGTTGTTCAGTATTTCCGCTCCCAGTAATAGTAAGCGGCCTAACTACATGTCAATGATCAAACCGGGTCCAGCCGGTCAAGACGAAATCTCCGTCCCCGTCCGCAAGGCCCTTGACAATGGCCCGGCCCGGTAATATTGGTCCTACCAATTCATCGGCCAGACCAATAAAGGAGCATCCATGGGCAAGCGCGAGGACGTGATCATGCGGATCGAGGAGATCCTGCGCGCGGGAGGGATCAAACCCGGCGAGCGCCTCCCCCCGGAGCGGCTTCTGGCCGAACGGTGCGGGGTTTCCCGGGGCAGCGTGCGGGAGGCCATGCGGGCGCTGGCGGAAAAGGGCCTGGTGGAGACCCGGCGCGGGGACGGCAGCTATCTGGTGGGCGGGGACGTGACCGCGCTGTCGGCGGCGGTCAGGGACGCGGTGGCCGCCCGCAAGGCCAGGCTCAGCCAGATTTTCGGCTTTCGTCTCATGATCGAACCCTCCATCGCGGCCGAGGCGGCCAAATTCGCTACGGCGAGCCAGATCGAGGCCATGAAGGCCATCATCTGCGACCAGCAGCGCCGGCTCATGGCGAACGAGGACGACGCGGATCTGGATGCGGCGTTTCATCTGCGCCTGGCCCGGGCCACGAAAAACCCGGTGGTGGTCGAAGTGCTTGCGGCCATCTCCGGCATCCTGTCCGAGACCAGGGCCGCCGGGCTGCGCACCGCAATGCGGCGCCAGGAGGCCGTGGACGCCCATCTTCGCATCATCGGCGCGCTTGACCGGCGCGACCCCGAGTCCGGGGCGCGAATCATGCGCGAGCACCTGGAAGCGGCCCGGCGCCACGCCCTGGAAGCGGAATCCGGCGCTTTTTCCTCAACCCTTTAAGTTCAAAGAAGGTTGCGTCATGCTTACCGTTTTCGCGCTGTACGCCTTGGTGGGCGCCGTGGGCGGCATTCTGGCCGGACTGCTCGGCATCGGCGGGGGGCTGGTCATCGTGCCCATGCTGGTTTTCGCTTTTCCCCTGCAGGGGATCGGCCAGGAGAACCTCATGCACCTGGCGCTTGGCACCTCCATGGCCAGCATCATCTTCACCTCGGTTTCGAGCTTCTACGCCCACAACAAGCGCGGCTCCGTGCTCTGGCCGGTGTTCAAGAGCATCACCCCGGGCATCCTGGTGGGCGCCTTTCTGGGGACCTGCGTGGCCTCGGCCCTGTCCACGAATTTTCTCAAGGGATTTTTCGCGGTCTTTTTGTACTATGTGGCCGCCCAGATGCTGCGCGGCAAAAAGCCCAAGCCCACGCGCCAGGTTCCGGGCGGCGCCGGCATGTTCGGCGCGGGAGCGGGCATCGGCGTGTTCTCGAGCCTGGTGGGCATAGGCGGCGGCACCTTGACCGTGCCCTTTCTGGTCTGGTGCAACGTGACCGTGCACAAGGCCATCGGCACGGCGGCGGCCGTGGGCCTGCCCATCGCCCTTGCCGGAACGGCCGGGTATATCATAAACGGCTGGAACACGGCCGGGCTTCCGGACTATTCCATAGGCTTCGTCTATCTTCCGGCCCTGGCCGGCATCGTGTGCGTGAGCGTCCTGACCGCGCCGTTCGGCGTGAAGCTGGCCCACAGCCTGCCGGTGGACAAATTGAAGCGGGTCTTCGCCTTCCTGCTTCTGGCTGTGGCCACGAAGATGCTCATAAGCCTCTTCTAGGCCGCGGCCTTGAAGAAAGCGCATGCTTTCTTCAAGGATCTCAATTACTACGATGATTGTCCTTCTTGCGAAATACCGCCGTATTTTTTGAAGGACCCCACGCGAGCGAACCGCCCCAGGGCGACCCTGCGCCCGGGCCGGAACACGGCCCGGGCGCGTATTTTTTCCGCCCCGCGAAACTCCCGGAGGACGTATGCGAACCATTTTCACGGAAAAGGCCCCCTCCCCGGCCGGACACTATTCCCAGGCCGTGGTTCACGGCGGTCTGGTCTTCGTTTCGGGCATGCTGCCCGCGCGCCCGGATGGAACCAGGGAAACCGCAAGCGCGGCGGCCCAGACGGCCCAGGCCCTGGCCAACCTGGAAGCGGCCCTTCGCGCGGCGGGCGCCGCTCCCGAAACGGTCTTGAAGACCACGATCTACGTGGCGGACATTTCGTTATGGGACGAGGTCAACGCCGCCTACGCCGCCTTTTTCAAGGAGCACCGTCCGGCCCGGTCCGTGGTTCCGGTCAAGGAGCTGCATTTCGGCTTTCTGGTGGAAATCGAGGCCGTGGCGGCCGTCCTGGGAGAATAGCCATGCATGAATACGTCTGCGCAAGCTGCGGCAAACGCCTTCCTGGGGACGCCCTGGTTTTCGCCTGCCCCTGCGGCGGCCTTCTGGACCTCGACTTCACCCCGGATTTCGACCCCGGGTCCGTCATAGGCCGCAAACCGGACCTGTGGCGCTACGCCGGGGCGCTTCCCGTCCCGGTCGAAAACGCCGTCAGTCTCGGCGAGGGCTTCACCCCGCTTCTGCCCGTCGCCCTCGGGGGACGCGAGGTCCTGGTCAAGCAGGACCAGCTGTTTTCCACCGGCTCCTACAAGGACCGGGGCGCCTCGGTCATGATCTCCCAGGCCGCGGCGCTCGGGGTGAAGGACGTGGTCGAGGACTCCTCGGGCAACGCGGGCTGCGCCGTGGCCGCCTATTGCGCCAGGGCCGGGATCGGCTGCCGCATTTTCGTCCCGGCGGACACCTCCCCGGCCAAGACCGCGCAGATTTCCCTGTACGGCGCGAAACTGGAACTCGTTCCCGGAAGCCGGGAGGCCACGGCGGCGGCCGCGCTGGGCGCCGCCCGAAGCGCCTACTACGCCAGCCACTGCTACAATCCCTATTTCTTCCACGGGACGAAAACCTTCGCCTACGAAGTGGCGGAACAGCTCGGCTGGCAGGCGCCCGACGCGGTCATCCTGCCCGCCGGCAACGGCACCCTGCTTCTGGGCGCGGCCTTGGGCTTCGCCGAGCTGGCGGCGGCCGGGATCATCAGGAAACGTCCCCGGCTCGTCGCGGTCCAGGCCGAAAACTGCTCCCCCCTGGCCCAGGCCTTCGCCCGCGGGGACGAGGACATGGCCCAGACCGAAGCCCGGCCCACCCTGGCCGAGGGCATCGCCATCGCCGCGCCCGTGCGGGCCAGGCAAATGCTCGCGGCCGTGCGCGAAACGGACGGAACGTTCGTGACCGCGTCCGAGGAGGCCATCACGGCGGCCTTCCTTGCCATGGCGCGTCAGGGCTTTTATATCGAGCCCACCTCGGCGGCGGTCATCGCCGGGGCGGCGGCGTTCGCGCAACAATCCGGGCCGTCCGGTCGCCTTGTCACGGTCTTTACGGGCCATGGTCTCAAGGCGGGCGCCAAACTGGCCCATCTGGCCGAGAAATAGACGTCTTTCGCGCTGGCTTGGAGTTCTTGCATGCTCGACAATCTCGCGGTGGTGCTGTTTTCCCCGAAATTTTCCGAAAACGTGGGCTCGGCCGCCCGGGCCTGCGCCAACATGGGCGTCAGGCGGCTCATTCTGGTCGCCCCCAGGGACTACGATCCCGGCCGGGCGGCGGCCCTGGCCACCTCCAAAGGCCAGGAGGTCCTGGCCCGCATGGAGGTTCACGAAACCCTGGCCGGGGCGCTGACCCCTTTCGCCTCGGTCTACGGAACCACGGCCCGCACCGGCGGCTGGCGCAAGGGGATCCTCACCCCGGAGACCGCCGCCCCGCTCGTGTGCGAAAGCCTCGGCGCCGGGGAACAGGTCGCCGTGGTCTTCGGCCCGGAAGAGGCCGGGCTGACCAACCAGGAAACCCAGATCTGCGGACGCCTGGTCACCATCCCCACTTCTGAGGACGCCTCCTCCCTCAATCTGGCCCAGGCCGTGCTCATCGCGCTCTACGAAATCTTCAAGGAGTCGCTGAAAAAGCCCTTCGAACCCGCCGGTCCCAAGCCTTCCCGCGCGGCCAGCCACGCCGAGCGCGAGGCCCTTTTCGACAATCTCCAGGAAACCCTCCTGGCCATCGATTTCCTGAAGGACGACAACCCGGACTACTGGATGCTGCCGGTCAGGCGCTTTCTCGAACGCGTGGGGCTCAAGCGCAACGAGTTCAACCTGATCATGGGCGTATGCCGCCAGATCAAATGGGCCTGCGGCCGGGGCAAGGATCAGGATTCGCTCAAGGCGGACAGGTAGTCCGGGAACTGGACCTCGAAAGCGTCCACGATCTCGTCCAGGTCGTCGGGGTTGAGTTCCAGGTCGTCCCAGGCCCGCCGGGAAAGGGGCGAGAGGACCGGTTGGGTCTCGAAGGCCCAGCCCAGGGCTCTGGCGATGAGATCGGCAAGGTGGACCACGCCCGGCAAATCCGGCTCGTCATGGAGTTCAGGCTCGTGGTGGCGGCTGACGGCCGCGACCAGGGGGGCGGGGAACCGCCACGACCGGGCCGCTTCTCCGGCCAGGGCGGCGTGATCGAAGCGCAGAAGGCGGTTTTCGGCCAGAGCCAGGGGCTCGCCCCGGACGGCGGCCTCGCGCGCGGCCATGGCGGCCAGCCCGGGCTCGGCGGACCACAACAGCAGGCGGCCCATATCGTGAAGCAGCCCGGCCACGAAACACCGTTCCAGATCGATGCGCCCCGCCTGGGCGGCCACAAGACCGGACAGGACGGCGCAGGCTAGGCTGTGCGCGCGAAAACGCTCCATGTCGAAATGCGCCCCTCCGGGCATGTCCCTGTAAAGCCGCAGGACGGAGAAACCCAGGAACAGGGTGTGGATTTCCCGTATCCCGATCAGGGTCACGGCCCGGGACACGGCGTCCACCCGGGCGCGAAAGCCGTAGAAGCCGCTGTTGGCCAGACGCAGCAGGGAGGCGGTCAGCCCGGGATCCTTGGAGATCACGGCCGCGATCTCCAGCGCGCCGCTTTGGGGATCGTCCAGAACCCGGCGGGCTTCCCAGAAGACGTCGGGCAGGGGCGGCGGGGCCAGGGCCATGAGCCGGGAGAGGTCCGGTTCGAGGGGGGCGTCCGCAGGCGGCGGGTCCGGCTGGGCTGGCGGGTCGGGCGACTCGGGCGAGCCGGGCGATTCGGGCGAGCCGGGGCGGGACGGAACCCCCTCTTCATCCTGGCCCGGAACGGCCCGTTCCGCCAGGCCCCGTTCCAGCTCCTTGAGGAGACTGGCGCGAGCGAGGGCGCGCAGCCGGGAAAGAGCGGGACTGTCCGCTCCGGCCAGCCGGAAACGCCGGTCAAGAATGGCGTCCGCCGTTTTTTCCGCGCCGTCCATGCGTGCGCCCCTTCCCCTCTTGGCCGGAATGCGGCGCGCGGCCCTGGAATCGCGTTCAAGGCGCGGCGGCGCGGCCGGATTTCTGAGTCTGCCCTTTGGCGATAGCTCCGGGAACCGCGCGCGTCAACTCCAAGCGCGCTCCGGACCGCCGCGGGAGCGCCGCGCCTTCTGTGGACAAGGGCCCCGCGTCCGGCGTAGGATGCCTATTATGCGTATTTTTTCCGCAAAATCCTGACGCGCCGAGGACCGCATGCGGCATATTCTGCACGCGCTCACCGCCCTTCTTCTTTTGCCCGCCCTTTGGCTGGGGGGCGCCTTTCCCGCGTTCGCCGAAAACGCCCCGGCCGCGGACGACGGCGCGCTGTGGAAGCCCACCCTGGCCATCTTCATGAAGATGGCCGAGGAATCCAACGCGCGTCTGGAAGACCAGCGCGCCAGGATCGAGGCCGTCATCGCCCGCTACCGGGCGGACTTCGCCCTGGTGGAAAACCTGCGCCAGCAGGTCATCCTGTGCCAGATCACGGCGGACGACCCCTGGGATTTCCGCGACGCCCTGCGCGGCATCCGCCAGTTGCGCGACGAGGTGGCGGCCATGTCCCGGGCGCCCGAGACGGCGCGGACCCGGGTGGAAAACGCGCTGTCCCGCCTGCAAACACTCGAAGCGGACATCCTGGCCCAGGACAAGCGCCTGGACGCCAACGAGGAATTCCTGGCCGAACTGGCCAAGTTCCGCCAGAAAATCGACGCGCTGCGAAACAACGCCCAGGATCTGGACAAGGAGCTTGTCCAGGCCCTCAGCCCGGCCACCCTTCTGCTGAAAAGCCTGGACAAGGAGGAGGAAGGGCTTCGGGTCAAGACCTCGGATCTGTGGAAGAGCTATTACGCCAGCCGCCATCCCTCGTTGTTCGAAATGAACTCCCAGGACAACATCCTGCGTCAGGCGGACGACTGGCGGATCATGATGAGCTTCATTCGGGACGGCGTGAGCCAGCCCGGCTTCATGAACAGGCTGATCTGGCCGCTTGCGGGAGGCGCGGCCATCGGACTGGCCGCCTTCGCGTTGTCCGTTCTGACGGTCTTCAAGCTGGTGAAAAAAGGCTACGCCCCGCGAGGCTCGTCCCTTCTTTTGCGCTGCGGCCTCTTGCTGTCCCTGACCGTCTGGATCGGCTATGCGGCCGAAAAGGCCCCGTTCCAGTATTACACGCTGTTTTCCGTGGCCAGCGAGATTTTTTTCGCCGCCGCCCTGACGGCGCTGGCCATCTACGCCGACCGCCGGACCTCGGGAGAGCCCTACGCCGCGCCCGGCGCCCTGGCCGGAAAAAGCGTCTTGTGGCTTTTATGGCGCCTGTTCCTGTTCGGTTTCATCATCCAGCTCATCGGATTCCCCTATTTCATCGCCGAGGCGCTCTACGCCGCGGCCCTGGCCTGGTCGGGCCTGGTTTTTTGGCGCCGCGCCAGGACCATCCCCGAGGACCGGCGCTTCGATCTCGCCCTGACCAAGATGCTGGGCGCGGCCTTTTTCGGCCTGTTCGTCCTGACGCTGGCGGGCTATCCCCAACTGGCCATTCTTTTGACCTCGGCCCTGTTCTACCTGACCCTGTCCGTGCGCTTCTCTCTGGCGATCTTCCGCTTCCTGTCCGGCCTGGGGCAAAAAAAGACCCACGGGCCGCCCGTGCTTCTGGCCGTGTTCTCGGGCCTCGGCTTTCCCCTCATCTTCCTGACCCTGCTGCTTTTGTTCCTGTGGCTCATCTCCATCCAGTTCGGCGGGGAAAACGTCTTCTTCGAATACATCTCCCGGGAATTCCGCTACGAATCCTTCGCCATCAGCCTGGGCAGGCTCTGCGTCATCATCGTCGGGTACTACCTGACCCGGATGCTCGCCGCCCTGTCGAGCATCCTGATCGAGGACATGCGCAGCCGGGCCCCGGCCATGGACAAGGGCGCGGCCGCCTCGCTCACGGCCATCGCCAGGTATTTCTGGTGGGGCTTCTATATCCTGTGCGTGCTCTTTTTCCTGGGCTTTTCCCCCACCAGCCTGGCGGTGGTGGCCGGCGGCCTGTCCGTGGGCATCGGCTTCGGCCTGCAGAACATCGTCAACAATTTCATCAGCGGCCTCATCCTGCTCTTCGGCCGCTCCATCCAGGCCGGAGACGTGATCGAGGCGGGCGGCGTGCTCGGCGTGGTCAAGGAAGTGAATATCCGCAACACCGAGGTGCTCTCCTTCGACAACGCCACCCTGTTCACGCCGAATTCGGACCTCATCTCCAACCAGATCGTCAACTGGAGCCACGCGGACCCCACGGTGCGCCGGGATATCGACGTGGGCGTGGCCTACGGCTCGGACCTGGCGCTCACGCGCAGCCTGCTGATCCAGGCCGCCCTGGAAAGCCCCTTCGTCCTGCGCGACCCGAGACCCAACGCCCTGTTCTGGAATTTCGGCGCGAGTTCCCTTGATTTCAAGCTCAGGCTGTGGGTGGACTCCATCATGAACGCCGCCCAGACCCTTTCCGACGTGCGCGACGCCATCGACCGGCTCTTCCGGGAACACGGCGTGGAAATCCCCTTCCCCCAGGCCGACGTGCGCGTCACCCAGGCCGCGCCCGCGCCCCGCGACGAACCGGCGGGGCCCGCCGTCCCGCAAGACGGGGAAACGCCCCAGGGCGCCCATCTGCCGGACGAAGCCCTGCCCTGACCCGGCGTCATCCAGCCCTCCTTTTTTTGAGCGCGCCCGGACGCGCGCGGCGGCCCCCAACTCCGCTCGCGGCCGGGCTGGGGCTTCCATGCCGGTTCGGACGGACGGCGGCGGC
>CALGYO010000202.1 GCA_937934715.1 uncultured Desulfovibrionaceae bacterium
GGCGCCGCTTTATGCTTGTCTGGTTGCCGGCCGCAGGCCAGGCAGGCGGCCTGCATGGTTTCGCGGCGGGTTTTCATTTCTTCGGCGTCGATGAGGAATTTCGAAGCGGGCTGGTTGTCCAGGGGGGTGGGCAGCTGGAGGCCGTCCTTGTTGATGATGATGTCGGTATTGGGCAGCTTGGGCTGCGGGTGGGCGTAGACCGGGCCGAAGATGCGCCAGGACAGGCGGTCGGTCATCTTGTGGGTGCGTTCGGACACCACGGTTCCGTCTTCCGCGGCCAGCTGGCTCACGTGGCAGGCGGCGCAGGTGGGCGTGGTGAAATCCTTGCCGATGGTCCAGGGGACGGCCTTGAAATTCCAGTCCTTGGATTCCGAGGCGAAGATGTTGCCGTGCTTGGATGTGGCGTAGACCTTGTAGGCGGGCACGTCGGGACCGTTGTGGCATTCCTCGCAGGTGTAGGGCTTGCGGGCCACGGCGATGGAGAAGCCGTGGCGCGCGTGACAGGGCGCGCAGGAGCCCATGGAGCCGTCGGGATTGATGCGGCCCACGCCCTGGTTGGGCCAGCCGGTGAGTTTGGGGAATTGCATTTCGCCCATGACGGTATCGCGGGTTTCCAGGGGACCGGCCTCCACCACCGTGCCGTGGCAATAGAAGCAGGAGTCCGCGTTGGCGGCCGCATCGGGGGCGGCCTGGGTCAGGGCGCCCTTGGCGTAGGTCAGGGTTCCGTTCACGGATTTGACCAGCATGCCGTAGAGTTTGTTGTTCGCCAGGTTGCCGTAGGCGTGGGCCATGACGTTTTCGGCGTACTGGGCGCGTTCGGTTTGGTGGCAGGTGGCGCAGTCCTCGGGGGAGACCACCACATGTACGGTGAAGCCGTTGTGCTCGAAGGAATCCTTGTGCTTGTCCGGATTCTGGGTATGGCATTCGGCGCAGCCCACGATGACGTTTTTGAGATCCTCGGGAACTTCCCTGGCGCTGACCATGCGGGAGGCGTCCTTGACGGACATGCCTTCGGCGGGGGTGACCACGCTGTGCCGGCTGGTTTTCCAGTCGCCCACGATGCCCGGATGAACGCTTTCATGGCAGGACAGGCAGGCCTGGGTGGCGTCGCTTATGCGCGAGGCGCTTTCGCAGAACGCGGTGGCGGGCAAGAGGGAAAGGGCTGTCAGCAAAAGGAGAAGTCGTTTCATGGGAGCTCCGGCGCAGTGGAGTTTTTCCAGGCGATACAACGCGGCGTCATTCTAGAAAGGCGCCGGCAAAGAGGCAAGAGAGATTGTTTTACTCACAGTTAGACACAGCGCGTTTTTTGCGAGCGCTGTTCTTGGAGTATCACTCGGTGTGGAAAATGCATACCACTTTGTTCCCAAAGAAAGAAAAAGATGCCGCGCCGCGGGGCTGCGGCGAATGGCGAGGGAAGGGGCGATCAAGCCTTCTTCGCATTCGGCGGCATCAGGGAAAGGACCCGGCGCGCTCTTCTCCTTGCCTTGCGGATGGAAATAGCCAATACTCGCCGCCCATGACCTCAATACTGTGGAGAACGGAACTTACGATGCGAAAATGCGCCGCCTTTGCCGTGCTTTGTCTTCTAATTCTTTGTTCCTGCGTCCCTCCTTCCGGATCGGGCTCCTATGTCGGCGCGGACCGGTACGCCGAGTACCAGCGCTATATCAAAAACAGGGACGATACGGACTATGACTTGCGCATGGGGCGCTACCGCAACACCCACCGCTACGGGGCCGCTCCGTTCGGAAGCGGCTGGGAAAGTCCAAAGGGTCCGTACACGAAATAGGCTGGTTCGAGAACGGGCCGGCCGCGTTTGATGCGCGAACCGGCTTGGGCGTTTTTCGCATCCCGCGTCCTGCATTTCGGGAGACGGGTCAGTCTTTTTTGCGTTCTCCAGCCTGGGCGATGTACAGGCCCACCAGCCTCGCCATGAAAAACACCATGTAGAACTGCCCCAGCATGCCTTCCAGGACGACCAGGGACTGGCACAGGCTGGTCATGGGAACCACGTCGCCGAAGCCTGTGGTCATGAGCGTGGTGTAGCTGAAATAGGACAGCAGCCAGTAGGTTTCGAGCAGGTTCTTGGGTACGCTATGCACGGTGAAGGAGAATGATCCTGGATGGATGAGCTCTATGTTGACGTAGACGATGCACCAGAGCGCGCCAAGCAGGATATAGACGCACAGCCCGCCGTAGACCGTGTCCGCGTCCACGCGATCCTGTCTCGCGATGAAGGTGAACATCTTCCACATGGTGATGCAAAGGACGGCTCCGCCCGTGATATTGGCGGAAACGAGCAGGGGAACGGAATCGATGAAATAATTGCTCACGTCCTGGATCACGAACAGGACGAAGAGGATGCGGCTTGCCAACGCCAGTTTTTCATTGCGTTCCCTGACCGAATGCAGTCCGGCCAGCAGAATGGCGAAAAAGAGCGTGTCGTCCACATAGCCCCCGGCCACGGAATGGACCAGGATCGGCGAGGCTATGATCTGGATGAGAAACAGCAGGAGCAGATAGCGGAATCTGCGCCCCTTGCCGAGATGCAGGCTGAGCTGTCTTCCGGTCGGCATGGCGTATTCCTTTTGGGAGCTGGCGGAAGGCGCGCAGGGGAGCGGACTAGTCCAGGCGCAGCGATCCCCGGTACTCGTCCAGCGATTTCGCGCCGATTTTTTTCAGGAGAAGGGGCAGCTCGTCCACCAGCCTGAAGGAAAAATCCGGCCGCATGAAATTGGCCGTGCCCACCTGGACCGCGTTCGCGCCCACCAGGATGAATTCCAGCGCGTCCTCGGCCGAGCTTATGCCGCCCATGCCCATGATGGGGATGGAGACGGCCTTTCTCACCTGGTGGACGCAGCGAAGGGCCACGGGCTTGATGGCCGGGCCGGACAGGCCGCCGATCACGTTGGCCAGGCGGGGTTTTCGCGTGCGGATGTCCACGCTCATGCCGGAAAGGGTGTTGATGAGCGAGAGGATGTCCGCTCCGGCGTTTTCCGCCGCGCGCGCGATGGCCGCGATGTCGGTCACGTTGGGCGAGAGCTTGACGATGACGGGCTTGTCGCCGGCGCGCTTTTTCACCGCCTCGGTCACCCGGGCCGCCTGGGCCGGATCCTGGCCGAAGAGCACGCCCCCTTCCTTCACGTTGGGGCAGGAGATGTTCACCTCCAGCGCGGCCACCCCTTCCTCGGCGGCGAGGATCGAGGCCAGCTCCCCGAACTCGTCCGGGTCGCAGGCGTAGAGGTTGGCGATCACGGCCGTCTCCCTCCAGGGCAGCTGGGGGAGCATGCCGCGCAAAAACGCGTTCACCCCGGCGTTTTGCAGGCCGATGGCGTTGAGCATGCCGCAGGGGGTTTCGGCCAACCTGGGGACGGGGTTGCCCATCCTGGGTTTCAGGGAGAGTCCCTTGACCACAAAGCCGCCGAGCTTGGCCAGATCGCCGTAGGGGGAGAACTCCAGCCCGTAGCCAAAGGTCCCGGAGGCGGTCACCACCGGGTTCTTGAGCGAGAGCTTTCCCAGATTCACGCGCATGTCCATCATGATCCCGCCCCCTGGAAGAATTTGAGATCCTTGGTCCAAAAGACCGGGCCGCGCTTGCAGACCTGGGCGTAATGGCCCCGCGCGTCCTCCTCCACGCAGCCCAGGCAGGCTCCCACCCCGCAGGCCATGCGGTTCTCCAGGGAAATCTGCGTCCTCGCCCCGTATTTGGCGCCGAGCCTGGCCACGGCCGTGAGAAAGGGCTTGGGCCCGCAGGCCAGGACCAGCCCGTCCGCGTAGGCTTTCACGCGTTCGTCGAGAACCGCCAGGAAGGCTTCCAGGTCGCCGGGCTTTTCCTCGCGGTGGGCTTCCCTGCCCCGGCCGCAGGCCAGGGCGTCGAAGGGATAGCAGGAAAGTTCGGGCTTGTGGCCGAAGACCAGATGCAGGTTTTGGGGCGCCGGGTGGGAGAGGACGTATTCCACGAAGGGCGCGAGACCCATGCCTCCCGCCAGGAGCAGGGTGGGGGTTTCGGGCTCCACGGCGTAGCCCTTGCCGAGCGGGCCCCACAGGGTCAGTTTTTCGCCCGGCGCCAGTCCCGCCATGACGGCGGTGCCCCGGCCGGCTTCCTGGAAAAAGAACCGGATGCGGTCCGGTTCCGCGCGGCAGATGGACAGCGGCCTCCCCCAAACGAGGGTAAGGCCGAAGCGCTCCGGGCGCAGCATGGCGAACTGTCCGGCTATGACCTTGGGCCAGCCGGGGTTTTCCACGTCGAGAACCCACATGCCGTATTTGCGGCCCGTTTCACCAGCGGGCGCGCAGGACAACACGCGCACATCGTCGCATTGACCGCCTTCGATTTTCATGAAGCCCTTCCTTGTCTTGACTTGGCGAGGTTGTACAAGGAAGCGCCCGGCATGTAAAACAGTCCGCCGCGTCCCGCGCGTCCGGGGCCGGGGAATCCTCCGCCAGGGCCGGGGCGTGCGGCCCGGGTCTGGCCAAGAATGCGAAAGGGCGGGTATTGCGCCTTGAATTCAGGCCGGTTTCTCTTTACAAATAATCTTCTTATCATTTTATTGCGGGCGCCGGGCCGATCGCTCCCGCGTCCCAGGCTCCCGGCGCGCCGGAAGCCGCAGAGGGCCTTGCATGTCTCAAGAACAGGATCTGCTCGATCAAAACGGCGGGAACAAGACCAAGACCTTCCACAAAGGCGCCCTGATCTACAAGGAAGGCCAGGAAAGCGCCTTCGCCTATATCATCAAACAGGGTTCCGTGGGGATCTACAGGGTGGTCAACGGCAAGCGGGTCAATCTGGGCCGCCGGGGACCGGGCCGCATCTTCGGGGAAATGGGGGTCATCAGCGGCGGCAGACGCACGGCCACGGCCGAGGCCCTGGAATACGTCGAGGTCCTGGTCCTCGATCAGGCGCTTTTAAAGACCATGCTCCTGAAAAGCCCAAGACCGGTCCAGATCATCGCGGGCTATCTGGTGGAGCGGGTCAGGACCTTGAGCGAGCGCATCACCGACCGGCCTTCGGGCAACATCTTCCTAAGCGTCTGCCAGGTGCTGGCCCTTTGCCACCGGGCCGCCCAGACCGGCAAGAAAAACGAGCGGGTCCAACTGAGCCACACCGAGGTCAGCCGGACCATCAAGGACATCCTGCTCATTTCCCAGATCGAGATCGACGAGATCCTGGAGCGCCTGACCAAGCTCGCCATCATCGAGATGGCCGACGTCAAGGGGACCTATTACCGCAAGGATCCGCTTCTGGGCGAGCTCAAAAAAAGTTCGGACTTCCTGAAGGACCGCACCATCCATATCCCGGACGTGGACAAGTTCCAGCAGGTGGCCAGGAATCTGTCCCGGGAGCTCAAGGACGCCACGGGATTTTCCTGCGATCTGGAATACATCGACATCGCTGATTTCGCCGCCGAGGCGGACGCCAGCGTGGAGCTCATCTACAAGAAAATCGGCTACAAGCAGATTCCGCCGGAGCTGTTCTTTTTCCACAAGCCGGCGGCGCTCGCCTATATCGAACGCATGGGGCCGGATTTCTTCCAGCGGGTGAAACGGCCGCGCCTGTCCGTGGACGACCTGGAAACCGTAGAGGACCTGGCCAGCGTGGACAACGCCACGCTGCAGGAGGTGTTTTCCGAGCTGGGCTTTCGCAAGGTGGCCATCCTGGCGGCCATGGCCAGGGACGAGGCCAGGGAAAAAATCTTCAAGAACCTCTCCAAGAAAATCGCGGCCGTGGTGCGCGAGGAGGCCCAGAACCTCGGGACCCCCGATGAGGACGAGGCCGCCGACGTGGAAGACGAACTCATCGAGCTGATCAAAACGCGCAAGGGGCTTTCAAAGTGAACGTCGCCACCGTCATCGGCATCATCTGCGGCATAGGCGTTCTCGGCTACGCCACCTATCTGTCCACGGACAGCGCCCGGGTCTTCGTGAACATGCCCGGTCTCGCCATCGTGCTCGGCGGCACCATGGCCTCCACCTTCATCTGCTTTCCTTTGAAAGAGGTCATGCGGGTCTTCAACACCTTCCTCATGGCCTTAAAGCGCGAAGAGCTGCCCATCGGCAACTACATCGACGAGATCGTGAAGATCGCCCGGGACGCTTCCGCCAAGGGCAAGGTCCACCTGGAAAAAGCCCTGCCCGGCATCGAGAACGATTTTCTGCAAAACGCCATCCAGATGCTGGTGGACGGCTACAGCCGGGAGGAGATCAAGGAAATCCTGGAAACCCGCATCGAGCAGACCTATCAGCAGGAAATCTCCTCGGCGGGCATCTACCGCACCATGAGCAAGCTTTCCCCGGCCTTCGGCATCATCGGCACGCTCATCGGCCTGATCGGCATGATGCAGTCCATGAGCGGGGGGCTGGCCCAGATCGGCGGACAGATGGCCGTGGCGCTGACCACCACCCTCTACGGCATCCTGCTTTCCAACCTGATTTTCCTGCCCATCGCCATCAAGGTGGAAAAACGCATCGAGGAGCGGGTGGTGCTCATGTGCGTCATCCGCGACGGGGCGCTGTTCATCAAGGACAAGACCCCGGCGGCCATCGTGCTGGACAAGCTCAAGGCCTACCTGCCGCCCAGGCGCTGGGAATCCATCGGCAAGCGGGGCGCCTGATGAACCGGAGGGGGGACGGGGGCTCGCGCCGGGGGAAGAACGGGGGCTCGCGCCGGGGGAGGAGTGAGGCATCGGACCGCAGGGGGAGCGGGGCTTCGCGCCGGGAGGGAGACGGTCCTTCCCGCCCCGAGGCGCCGGGACGTCCAGGGAGAACGAGGGCGTGATGAAATTGTCCGATCTGCGCAAGACCAGGGAGCGCGACGACGAGAACTGGCAGCTGAGTCTGGCCGACATGATGACGCTGCTCCTCTGCTTCTACGTGCTCATCGTGTCCGTGTCCCGGCTGGACCCGGCCCGCTACGACAAGGTGGCCGCATCCCTGGAGAAAGCCATGGCCAAGGAGCCCGTCAAACCCGCTCCCGTTACGGTCGCGGCCAAGGCGCCGCCGGCGCCGGAAAACGCCGGGGCCGTGCGCGACAAGATCACCAAGACGGTGCTCGGCGAAGCCGCGGACGGCAAGCCCCGGAAAAAGACCCTGGCGGAGCTGAAACAGGAGCTCGAGGCCAAATTCGCCAACATCCCGGGCAAGGTGGATCTCACGGCGCGCAAGGACGCCGTGGCCATCAGCCTGCGCGGGGCGGCCTTTTTCGACCTGGCCAGCGCCGAGCTTTCCCCGGCGTCCACGCCCGTGCTGGCGGACATCGCGGCCTCGCTGGCCGGAACGCCCTACAAGCTGACCATCGAGGGACATACCGACAACCTGCCCATCGAATCCTGGCTTTTCCCCTCCAACTGGGAGCTTTCCTCGGCCAGGGCCAGCCGGGTGGCCCGGTTCCTCATCGAGCACGGGGTCGACAAGAACGAGGTCAAGGTGGAGGGCCTGGCGGATACCCGCCCCATGCTCCCCAACGAGGACGAAAACGGCGTTCCCATCCCGGAGAACCAGGCCAGAAACCGGCGCGTGGTCATCCTGGTCAGCCCCTGAAATCGCGATACGCAAAGCGGGTATGATTCTGAAAAAAAGCAAGACCGGCGCCCTGGACGACGGCGCCAAGGGGGCGAGGCTCAAGGGCGTCTTCTCCAAACCCGACGCCAAGGCGCCCGGCGGCAAATCCTTTTGGTTCATCAAGGAAATCGACGAACGCGCGGTCAGCCTGCGGCGCCTGGACGAGAACATGCTGCCCACGGGCAAGCAGACCCTCGCCCCGCGCGATTCCATTCTCATGGATTATTCCCTGGAGCCGGAGCTCGGCTACAAGCTGCTCACCCAGCGCGTCACCCGGGGGGACTGGTACCGCAAGCAGGACAAGAATCTCGAGGCCAAGATCGAGTACCAGCAGGCCCTGCGCATCGACGAGGAGAACATCCGGGCCAATTTCGGACTGGGACTTTCCTATCTGGCGCTCAACCAGCTGGAAAAGGCCAGATACGTGTTCACCAACATCGTGGGCATGGATGAGAGCTTCGAGGAGGAGCACAAGCACCTGTTCAACGAGTTCGGCATCGCGCTGCGCAAGAAGAAGCTCTTCGACGAATCCCTGAAATACTACCTGCGGGCCGCCGAGCTGTGCCCCCTGGACGAGAACATTTTCCTCAACGCGGCCCGGGCGGCCTTTGAAAAGGGCGATCTGGACCTGGCTTTCGAGAACCTCAAAAAGACCCTGGAACGCAATCCCAATCTGCCCCAAGCGCGCGCCTTTCTGGGATACCTGCGAAAAAGCGGGGCCGTTCCAACCAATCCCAAGCTGGCGGCCTATTTTCGCTGGGCCTCCTCCAAGCCCGCTCCGGCGACCAGGCGTTTCGAGGACGATCTCGCCGATCCGCTTGAGCGCGAGCCGGACGACGAGGGCGACGAGGGCGACGAGGACGACGCGCTGGACTGAGACCGGCCGGCGCGTTCGCGGGCGTCGCGGGGGAGGGGGAAAACGGCGGGAGGGTCCGTCAGACGTCGCGCACGGAGCCGTAGCTGGCCGCGTCCGGGGATTTTTTCGCGGCGCCCTGCTGCTCGGCCGTGGGGGCGTATTCCTTGCTGAAGAGTTTTTTGTAGAGCTTGCGTCCTTCGAGGAAATCGGGGTTGATCTCCAGGGCGCTGAGGACCTCTTCCTTGGCCTTGTCCAGGGCGTTCATGAAGAAATAGGCCTTGGACATGTTGAAATAGATGTTCTCGTCGTCCGGCGTCAGTTCCACGGCCTGGCGGTAGGCGTGCAGGGCGCCCGTCAGGTCCCCGCTTTTTCGAAGCTTCACGCCCAGGGTGTTGAAGGGGTTGGGCGCGTCGGCGTCGTGCTTCAGAATTTCGATGAAAAGCTCCCTGGTCTCCTCCATCCTGTCGAACTGGGCGTAGATTTCGGCGGCCTTTTGCATGTAGCGCTGATAGTCCTCGACCCGTCCCTTGCCCTTGTAGGCGTCGGCCAGGCCCTTGTAGGCCTCGGCGAACAGGTCGTTGATCTTCACGGCCTTCTTGAAGGCGATGATGGCCTGGCCGTACTTCATCTTGACCAGGTATTTGCAACCCATGTCGTAGTATTTCTGCGCCTGGTTCTGTTCGGAGACGATTTCCTCGAAGGCTTCGATGGCGTCGTCGAAATTGCCCATGTCGACCATTTCCCGGGCGTCCTGGATCTGCTGCTCCTCGATCTCGGTGACGCGCTCCACCTGGGAGGCCCGCAGGACATGCTTGGTGAAGGTCTCGATGGAGTAGGGCCGCAGGATGTATCCGGCGCAGCCCGCGGCGATGGCGTCCAGCACCTTGTCCCGCTTGCTTTCCGTGGTGACCATGACCACGGGCAGGTTTTTCAGGCGCATGTTCTGGCGGACGAGCTTCAGGAACCGGATGCCGTCCATGTCGTCCAGGGTGGAGTCCAGAAGGACCATGTCCGCCCGGTAGACGCTCAAAAAATCGATGGCCTCGGAGCCGCTGGAGAACTGCATGACCGAACGGGGCTTGAAGCTCTGCAGGGAGATGCGGTCCCGCTTGGCCCGGTCGTCGCTGTTGGTCAGGATGACCACGTTTTCGAATACCACTCTGGGGGCGTCTTTCATGCGGCTGCCTGTCCCGAGGCGTCCGGGCGTTCCCGCAGGATGCGGGTCTTGATGTCCTCAATGCGCGCCGTTTGCGGGAGCGCGTCCAAAAGCCGGTCCAGGGCGCCCATGGCAAAAAAGGCCTCCCTGGACGCCGGGAAATTCAGATCGAAGATCCAGCTCGCCAGCATGAGGCGCATGTCGTTGACATAGCGCAGATTCCTATAGGAGGGGATCGTCCCGGCGATCAGGCAGTCCGCGACGCTCTCGAGATAGCGGTCCGGGGAGGGCTCAAGCCCGAGCGTCACGACGGCGTCCTCCGATTCCCCCGAGAAATGCTCCAGCATGACCCGGATGATGTCCAGTTTGTCGGCGTCCCTGACGATCCCGGCCAGGATTGCGAGCGGTGCGCCCGCCTTCGCCCGCATGTGGGCCGGGATGGATTTTCTATTATGCACCATGATCGCCGCGCAAATCAAGGAGCGGGATTTTGCATCGATGTCTTTGAGGGGGCCGTGGGCGCGAACCGTGCGCACGCCGAGCAGGGCGTGGTTGACGCTGTCCGGGTCCCGGAAGGTCCGGTAGCGCTGGTACTGGGGAAAGCGGCCCAGGTCGTGATACAGGGCGGCAAGCCTGGCGCAGGCGGAAAGATGCGCATCAAGGTCAAGGCGTTCGCAAAGACGCGAAGCCTTGTCGAGCACGAGCAGGCTGTGCTTTATTTTCAGATCGATGCGCCGCACGTCCTCGGGGCCGCCCTGACGGAAGGGCTCCGCAAAGGCCTCGAACCAGGCGCGGTGGCGGGCGATGTCGAAGGCCGGGCCGGGCTGGGTCATTTGTCATCCTTTTCGGACTCGCCGGAGGGCTGGTCGAATTCCTTGTCCCGCAGGGGGCCGCCAGGGCCGAACAGCAGGCGCAGAAACAGGGCGATGCCGCCCAGGATCACGGCGATCAACAGGAATTTCAGGGTGACCGAAATCCATCCTTCGGAATACCCGGGGCCGAAGGGCCAGGTGTCCATCCAGTTGGGACGCGGCTCCCCGGCGAAAAAACGCAAGACGGCGTTGAACACGAAAACCTCGGACTGTTGCGCGTTGCGCCCCGGCGATACGCGTCGCCGCAAGCCCGGCGAACCTACCCTTCCCGGACGCATAGCGCAAGGCGGGCCGGGGGGCGGGGCGCGTCTTTTTCCTTGAAGAGGCTCTCCGTTATCTGCTAGATGGAACAAAGCGCGAAGAAGTTGAGAAAATGAGCGCGCTGGAGGACGGCATGCGGGCCTTGATCGTGGAGGATGATTTCACCAGCCGGAAGGTGCTGCAAAAAATCCTCGCTCCCTATGGGCAGGCGGATATCGCGGTGAACGGTCAGGAGGCGGTGGGCGCCTTCACCTCCTCCCTGGAGGAGAGCCGTCCCTACGACGTGATTTTCATGGACATCATGATGCCGGAGATGGACGGTCAGGAAGCCCTGCGCCGCATCCGGGAAATCGAACGGGAACGGGGCTGTCCTCCGCCGGAGGAGGTCCGGGTGGTCATGACCACGGCCCTGGACGACCCGAAGAACGTGGTGGAGGCCTATTACAAGGGCGGAGCCACCTCCTACGTGCCCAAGCCCATCGACAAGCACATGCTCCTGCATCTGTTGAAAAGCCTGGACGTGATCTAGCGGACCTAACCCGCCTCCAGCTTACGGCCTTTCGTCCGCACCCCCAAAAAAGAACGGCCCGCCTCGCGGCGGGCCGTTTTTATATGATCCGTCGTCAGCGCGACGACCGGTTAGGCCTCCTTCTTGATCTTGGACTTGCTCATGGACAGGCCGACGCCGGCGAAGATGTCGAAGATGGCATAGCCGTACCACAAGGTGTAGACCACGTAGAAGATCAGGAGCCCGGCGGCCGTGGGGATCTTGTCCAGGATGTTCTCGGCCGGGATGCCGTAGTAGTTGTACCCCGGTTCGATGGCCTTGCGCATGACCGTGTCCACCACGTTGGCTTCGGCGGTCTTGTCGGCCTTCTGCAGAGGCTTGATCATTGCGCTCAGCGCCGTCCACCAGGCCTTGACCGCCTTTTTGGCGTCCATGCCGTAGAAGGCTTCCACCTTGGCGCCGTCGTTGTCATACATGTACTGGGAATCCTGGGTGACCTGGGTGAGGAGCTTGCCGAAGTCGCCGCTGACGGCGAGGCCCCCGTCCTTTTCCGCGACCTGGGCGCCGGCCTTGGCCAGGACCGCGGCCGCCGTCTGCATTATGGCGGGATCCTTGAACTTCACGGTCACGTCGAGCTGCTGTCCGTCAAGGGGTTTGACCGCCTCCATCACCTGGGGGATGAAGTTGGACGAGCCCTTGGAGAGCTTGTTGAACAGGTCGTCCGAGAAGTTGAGCCCGTTTTCCCCGCCCGGGAAGATGGGCAGGAAGATGATGAAGAAGACCACCACGAACGAGACCAGAAGCAGCGTGCCCTGGGTGAACTTTTTCTTGTTGTGCAACATGGCTAGGCCTCCTTGCGCAGCGTGGGAATGTTGGACACGAACTTGCCGATGACCCAGACGCCGAAGATGGCCACGACGATCCAGAAGATGATGTTGCCGAAGAATTCGACGTTGTCCACCAGAGCCTTGGGCAGACTGATCATCTCAAGCTCCACCAGCTTCTTGGGCAGAACCGCCGCCCGGTTGATGAAGCCGGCGATGATGGACATGGCGTAGAAGCCCCGGATGTGGATGCCCTTGACCACCTTGGTGGTCAGCGCGCCCACCTGGATGCCGAGCAGGGAGCCGAGCAGCATGCCGATGGCCAGGGTGTAGAACACGTAGCCGTAGATGGCGTACTGGCCGATGCCCGCCAGGCCCGCCGTGAAGATGATCTGCAGGATGTCCGTGCCCACCGTGGTCATGGAGGACACGCCGAACACGTACACGAACATGGGGAAGGTGACGAAGCCGCCGCCAACGCCCATGAGCGCGGCCAGGACGCCCACCACCGCGCCGCCCGCGGCCACGATCCAGCCGGAGATGCGCTTGCCGCCGGGCACGAAGTCCTCGTCGAAGGAGATCATGGGCGGAATGTTCATGCCCTGCAGCTTCTTGCCCATGCCGGTCACGCCCGCGCCGCCGCCGCCGTGGGCGTCGCCGCCCGTGTCGCCCTTGCGGGCCTTCAGGAAGTCGAACAGGGCGTAGAAGCCGAGGAAGCCCAGCAAAACGGCGTAAATGACGCTGATGAACAGTTCGGAAAGAAGCGGATCCTTGTTGTAGATCCATTTGTTGAGCACGCCGCCGACCACCGTGCCGAGGCCCGAGCCCACCAGAAAGGCGATGGCCAGCTTCACCGAGACGTTGCCGAGCTTTTTGTGCACCGCCGTGCCCATGATGGCCTTGGCGAAGATGTGGAAGAGGTCCGTGCCCACCGCGAGGATGCCCTTGACGCCTGCGGCCATCAGCGCCGGGGTGATGATGAAGCCGCCGCCCGCGCCGATGCAGCCGGTGATGAGCCCGGCCGCCAGTCCCACGGCGATGGACACCAAGAAGATGGTGGTGGTGTAGAAGGCTGGGCCATAGGCGGTTTTGCCGCCGATGAAATCGCCCGCCTCCACAAAGCTGACGGCGAAAATCGGCAGCGCCAGCGCCAGCAGGATGAGCAGTTTTTTCCGATTCTGGATGATGGAAGTGGAAACTTCCAGGTCCCATTTGGCGTGTGCGATCGACGACGCCTTCAGGAATTCAAAAACCTGTCTGCCAAACCCCATGTCCGTCCTCCGTGTTGCCGTTGATTGTAATCCTCGCCCTGGCTGCGCGTCCGGTCCGGCCCAAACGCCGGACGCCGCCTGGCCGCCCACGATCATGCTCCGGCCGCGTTTTCGTCCCCTTGCGCCCGCCGGGTTGCGATCAGTTCCGATACGGCGCGCTTCAGGCAGTCGAAATCGCCGCTTTTTTCCACGAGGCGGGTCGCGTGGCCGGACTCCCCGCCTCTGGCCCCTCCGGGAAACGCATGCAGAATCACGGGAAGATCGGGCGCAAGACGCAGGATCATGGCAAGCGCGGGCTCCACGCCGGCGCTTGGGAGATCCTCGTCCAGCACGGCCAGGGCGTACGCCGTCCCATCCGTGAGCCGCTCCCGCAGCGACGTCGCATCGGCGGCCACGTGGACGATGAAGCCCTCTTTCCCGAATTCACGGCGCAACAGATCGCGAATATTCGCGTTGCGCTCGGTGACGAGAATGGTTGGGCCTGATTCGTTCACGCGACTCTCCTTTGTTCGACGCCGCCTACCTAAGGGCAACTTGCATGCCAAAAAGGGCGGACTCTGTGAAAAAAATAACGAACCGGAATGACAGCGTTTTTTTGAAGCGGGGAGGTGCGGCGCCCAGCAAGGGCGTCCCGGGCGCTGTCAGCATTTTTAACGCTGCGTAAAAAAGGGGCGAGGGGGGCGAAGCCAGGGCGCCTTGTTGCGGTCTTGCCAGTGGACGCGGCCGCGCTTGGCGCCATGGGCTCAAAAACACGCGCCCGGCGCGGCGCGTTTCCTGTTGCGGCGCGGGGTTACGGGGAAGGGGGGAAGCGGCCCGCCGGAGCGCCTTGGGCCGCTATTTTTTGGTGGAGACCGAGGCCTCGATGGTCAGGCCGTATTTTTCGATGCGGGATAAAAGCGTGGGCCGGGACAGGCCCAAAAGCTTGGCCGCCCGGGTGCGGTTGCCCTGGGTCATTTCCAGAGCCTCCCGGATGACCAGGGCGCCGAAGCGGTCCATGAGGGCCTCGAAGGCGTCGCCGGTTTCCGAGGCGGAAAGCTCCTTGCGGATCCAGTGCTGGAGCGAATCCTTGACGCCCGGGCCGGCGCCGTGGCCGTTGTGCGGCGGCGGGGAGCCGTCCGCGGCCTGGGCCACGTCCTCCTTGGCGATGGGGCCGCCGCGATTGAATATGAGGGCCTTCTGGATGGCGTTGGCCAGCTCCCGCACGTTGCCGGGCCAGTCCCGTTGGGCGAGAAAGGCCAGGGCCTCCTCCGAGAGACCGGGGTTGGGCGCGCCCATTTCGGCCGCCCGGCGGGAGAGGAAATACCGGGCCAGAAGGGGGATGTCCCCCGGGCGTTCGCGCAAGGGGGGCAGGGTCAGGGTGACGACCTTGAGGCGGTAGTAGAGGTCCTCGCGGAAAAGCCCTTCGGCCACGGCCTTTTCCAGGTCCCGGTTGGTGGCGGCGATGATCCTGACGTCCACCGGGACGGGCTTGCCGCCGCCCAGGCGCTCCACCTGTTTTTCCTGGATGAGGCGCAGAAGCTTGGCCTGGATGGAGAGGGGCATGTCGCCGATCTCGTCCAGGAAGACCGTGCCGCCGGAGGCCTGTTCGATCTTGCCCGCGCGCCTTGCGCCCGCGCCGGTGAAGGCGCCTTTTTCGTAGCCGAACAGTTCCGATTCCAGGAGCGTTTCCGGGATGGCCACGCAGTTGATGACCAGGAAAGGGCGCTCGGAGCGGGCGCTGTGCTGGTAGAGGGCCCGGGCCACCAGCTCCTTGCCCGTGCCGGACTCTCCCCGGATGAGCACGGTGGCGTCCGTGGGGGCGGCGCGGCCGATGGCCTTGTAGATTTCGCGCATGGCCGGGCTCGCGCCCACGATGGCTTCAGCGCCGCCGCTCACCGCGTCCGCGTCCATCTCCACCTTGGTCCGCATGAACCGGGCCGCTTCCAGGGCCTTTTTGATGAGATCGAGGATTTCCGGGATGTCGAAGGGTTTCAGGACGTAATCGTAGGCGCCCATCTTGGTGGCTTCGATGGCCACGTCCGTGGAGCCGAAGGCGGTCATGATGACCACCGGCATGCGCGGCTCGATTCCGCGCATGGCGGCGTAGGCTTCCAGGCCGCTCATGCCCGGCATGCGCACGTCCATGATGACCATGTCCGGGGATTTCTCCTTGACCAGACGGATGCCCGCCTCCCCGTTCGAGGCCGTCAGCGTGGCGTAGCCTTCGGCGGCGAGGAGCCGCTCGAAGCTTTGACGCAGCTGATGGTCGTCGTCCACGATCAGAATTGTCTGTGCCACGTCTTCTCCTGTCCGGCCGGAAAGATCAGGGCGAAGGTGGCGCCGCGCCCTTCCGGGGAATGCAGATTGATCCAGCCGCCGTGCTCTTCCATGATGCGCCGGGCGATGGCCAGCCCCAGGCCGGAGCCTTCGCCCTTGCTGGTGAAAAAGGGCTGAAAGATGGTTTCGCGCAGGCTTTCCGGAACTCCGGGCCCGTCGTCGCTCACCCGGATGACCGCCACCCGGCCGAGAGGCTCCATGAAGCCCTCCTCCTCCCGTATCACGATATGCCCGCCCTCGCCCATGGCCTCACAGGCGTTGATGATGAGGTTCACCAGAACTTCCTTGATCTGGTCCGGGTCCGCTTCGGTCTCGGCCAGGCTGCGCTCCCGTTTGACCTCCACGGTCACGCCGTAGGATTCGAGCTTGTGTTTCAAGAGGCGAAGGGCCGTGTCCACCACGTCGGACAATCGGACGAGCCTGGGCTGGAGCTTGGGCGGCCTGGCGAATTCCAGGAAATTGCGCACGATGGCGTCGATATAGGCGATTTCCTCGGCGATGACCTCGAAATCGTCCTTCTGGGAGGCGTTGAGGGCCAGGCTGCGCTCCAGGGAAAACAGCCGCATCTTGACCGAGGTGAGGGGGTTTCTGATGGTATGGGCCACGCCCGCGGCCAGCTTTCCGGCCACGGCCAGTTTTTCCGACTGCATGGCCAGCCCCCGGCTGGCCGCCAGATCGGACTGGACCTGGTCCATGTCGTGCGCGAGGCTGGTGAAACGGCTGCTGATGGCCTTGATTTCATCCGTCAGGTCCTCGTCCAGGGGCTTGCCCGGGGCGGCCCTGGCCAGGCGGCGCAGGGGGTCGAGCACCTGTTTGAAAAGGATGTAGGCCAGGGTGAAGACCAGGACGGCAAGGACGGGGATGGCCGCCATGACCAGGATCATGACCAGCCGGGTGCGTTCCAGGTACTGGGAGGTCATGCGGCTGATGCGGTTCTTGTAGAAGTTTTTCAGCTCCTCGCACAGGCTGTAGACGAGATCGAACTGGCCGCGAACCTCCCAGTGCAGCCTGGCCCCGGCCTCCCGCTGGCCCCTGCGGTACAGGGCGATGACCTCGTCCTTGGAGGCCGAGTAGCGGTCATAGGCCGCGCCGATGCCGCCGAGCAGGCTCTGGGCGTGGGGCAGGTTGGTTTCGGCCTTGGCCTTGGCGAGCCAGTTGAGAAAGCCCCGCCGGTTTTCCTCGAGCTTGGTCAGCCAGGAGGAGTCGCCGCCCAGGATATAGTAGGTGGCGTAGCCTTTTTGCACGGCCAGGGCGTTTTCCAGTTCCTGGGCGGCCACGAAGGCGTTGAAATCCTCCTCCACCGTGGCCGTGTACTGGCCCCTGGCCATGCCCGCGTACCACAGGGTCAAAAGCGGCCCGGCCATGGTCATGGACACGAGCAGTCCGAGAACCAGGAAGATGCGGCGGCGAAGCGGCATTTTGAACCAGCCGCTTTTTTCGAGAATCCGCCTGGCGGTGGAGGATTTCACTGGATGGGACGCTCCCCGTCAACGGCTTGCTGGACGTCCTCGGTCTCCGCTCCGGCGATGATGGGCGCAAGCCGCAGCGTGACCGTGGTCCCCCGGCCTTCCTTGCTGCTCACGAAGACCTGGCCGCCGGATTCCTCCACGATTTTCTTGATCATGGCCAGCCCCAGTCCGTAGCCCTGTCCCTTGCTGGTGTGGAAGGGACTGAACACGCGCTCCAGTTCCTTGCCCGACATGCCGCGCCCGGCGTCGGTCACGGTCAGGACCACGAAATCCTCGTCCCTGTCCGTGCCTATGACCACCTTGCCGCCTTCCGGCATGGCTTCCACCGCGTTTTGCATGAGGTTGACCAGGCACTGCTTGAGCCGTTCCTCCTCGCCCTTGACCATGGGCAGGTTGGGGTCGGCGTTGAGGACGAACCGGTAGCCCTTGTCGGAATAGCCGATGCGCATGAGCTCCATGGCGTCCTCGGCCGTGCGGTTGATGTTCACGGGCTCGGATTTCACCTCGATCTTCCGGGAAAAGGCCAGGATGCTGTTGAGCATGTCGTTCAAGCGCCTGGTTTCTTCGCTTATGATGGTGAGCTTCTGGCGCTCCTTTTCCGTCAGGTTGTTCGAGGCCATGAGGGATTTGGTGAACCCGCCGATGGCGAAGAGCGGGTTTCTTATCTCATGGGCCAGGTACATGGACATTTCGCCGATGACGGCCATTTTTTCGGCCTGTTCCCGGCGTTTTTCCCGGTTGGTCCGGGCGGTGATGTCCCGGCGCATGACCATGACGTGGGTCATCTGTCCGAAGGGATTGTAGATGGGGTAGGAATAGACCCGGTAGTATTTGAGCCGTCCCTCCCGGTCCACCCGGGTCATGAGGGTTTCGGCCTTGGCCCGGGTTTCCAGGGTGGCGAAGAAGGGGCAGTTCTTGTCCGGTCCGCAGCAAAAACGCGAGCCGTCCTCCAGGGTCTGGACCTCGGAGCAGGGTTTGCCGATGATCTGATCTTTGGCGAGGCCCGTGCGTTCCACCACGTTGCGGTTGGCGTCCTGGACCCGGCCGTCCTTGTCCAGGAGGATGATGTCCTCGCGGATTTCGTCGATGATGGCCTGCAGCAGGGCCTTGTGGCGGTCGAGATCCACCCGGCAGTGGGCGCTGACCTGGAGCATGTTGTGCAGACCGCACAGGAACACGGCGGAAAAATGGTCGAGCAGGGACATGGAGGCCGGAATGGCCTGGCGGATCTTGTGGATTTTCGAGGCCGAGCCGGTGAGTTCCACGATGAGGTCGAGGTTGGGGTGGGCGGCGATCATCTCCTTGAAGTCGGCGTAGACCGGCGCCCCCAGGGTCTTGGCGAAGGCGATCTTGCCTTCGGCCGGTCCTGGCTCGGCGATGGCCGCCAGTTTCATGCCCGGCAGATAGTCCTGGTACTGCTCGTTGTGCAGGATGTCCAAGAAGGAAAGAAGCCCCGGTCCCGTGCCCACGATGCCGACCAGAAACTCCCTTTCCGCGCTGTCCCACAGGCAAACGTCGTGATCATCGCCCTGATGCGGCTGCGCCATAGCGTGTTTTACTCCCGTGGTTTTCGGTCCGCTCGATCCAGTGGCATGCCATGGCCGGGCGCCGAGCGCAAGGGCGCGCGACATGACGATGCCATAAACAACCGTTCAGGCTTGCGCGGGCGCATGGCCGGCGATCATCATCCAGGCGTGCGGCCCCGCGCTTTCTCCTCCGGGCTTTCGCGGAGGATCGTCCCGGCGCCATGCCCTGGGCCTTTGCCCTGTCATGACAATCCGTCCGTCCAGGGAACGGCGCCCTCGCGCGGCGCTTCGTAAAAACGCCGCCGCGTCATTCAGGAAGCCGAAGCATGGGAATGTCTTCCTTCGAGCATATGCGCTTTTTCCGAAGAAGCGGCGCTAGGCGGATTCCTCGATCCAATCCGCGAGCGCCGGGGGCGTGACCATGCAGCTGGTGAAGGGCATGAGCTCGCACACGGCCGTCAGCTCCACGCCGCCCTGAATGATGGAGACCGGTCTGTCCGAGGAGACCACCACCACGATGCGTTTTTCATGCCGGGCGGTGAAGCGCAGGGCGGAATTGAACCGGGCGCCCCGGGCCCGGTTTTCCCCGGCCACGGCCAGCCCGTCCAGCAGGCAGGCGAAGCCGTGAAGCTTCAGGTCCCGGCCGATGTGAAGCGCGCCGTCCACCTTGGACAGGGATTTGGCCAGGTCCAGGTGATCGGGCCTGTTGAGGTCCAGGGGGGCGCACAGATACTGGCCGGACATTTCCTCGATCTCGTCCGAGAGATCCACCACCACCGTGCAGCCGTGGCGGCGGTCCTGGGCGGCGTGCACGATCACGGCCACGGTAAGGAAAAGGTCGCTTGAGACCGAGGGATCGAGCTTGGCCTCGAGAAGCGCCTCCTCCAGCTGGACCAGCTTGGCCCGGCGGGTGGTGGACTGGAACCGGCCGTCGGAAAAGCTGCACACGTATTCGTCGCCCAGAAGCAAAAAGCCGTGTCCGCCCCAGAATTCCGCCGTGACGGCCGAACGGGGGGCCGCGCCGTAGGCGGCGCCGTAAAGCTCCTTGCCGTCCGAAACCAGATGGAGGGCGCCGCCTTCCACGCTCTGCAACAGCTTGCGCACATGCTTGAAATTGCGGATGGAGGGCCGTTCGAATTCCCTGAACTTGGCCAGATAGTCCACGCGCCCCAGGTCCGAGCGTTCCATGAAGGTCACGGCGCCCCTGGCCCAGGCGCCTTCCTCCCTGGTCTTGGACACGCCCAGCACGGCGTCCAGGAGGGGATAGATGCGAAGCTGGGTGTCCGGCCCCATGATCTCGTTGCGCCGGTCCACGATGTAATCGCGCACGGCGTGGGTCCCGTATTCCTGGAGCACGTAGCCGGAGGCGCCCACGCAGGGCGCGTCCGAGGCCAGATCCTGGGACAAAAGCCAGGCCGCGTGTTCCAGCCAGCGTTCCGTGGGGCCGGTTGAGCACATGTCCGGATGATGCTCGGTGAACCACATCTGATGAAAGACCGGATCGAACCGGCCGCCGAAGGAGATCAGTCCCGAAAGGGGCAGGGCGGAAAGCCGGCTTTGCTCGCGCCAGTCCGTATTGTCCAGATACAGTTCCTTGAGTTTGGGCTCGTGGCCGCGCAAAAGTCCCTGGGGATCGTAGACCCTGGGCTGGTCCAGAGGGGAGAGGGCGTAGATGAGCGCCACCCGGCTCTGGGTGGAGAAATGGGACAGCCCGTCGCGCAGACCGTCCAGGATATGATAGATGCACAGCTTTCGCAGCGATTCGTTGACCACGGCCCGCCTCGCGTCGCCTCCCGTCCGGTACGCGCGAGCGGGCGATCGGGACGGGTGAACAGGGAGTTTGGGAAAAATTTATCAAGCTCTACCACGGGCCGCGCATTTTGCCTAGGGCCATAAGGCGGCTTATGGACGGCGCCGGGAACGGCGGCGACCTTGACAGGGGGAGGTCCCTGTTCCATTTTCCCCTAAAGCGAGGAACATATGAACATGACGCCGAAACGTCCGGCTCTGGCCGCGATCCTTTGCGCGTGGCTGGTTTTTACGTCCGCGCCCGCCTTTGCGGACATTCTATCAGGCGGGCTGATCGGGTCGCTTTTGCGGGGAGACCAGTTCACCGGCCCCCGGGTCATCGATTTTCTGGCCCTGGGGCTTATCGTGTACTTTCTTTTCAGCAAGCTTTTCCAGAACCGCCGGAACGACGAGGACGACGACGGCTATCCCGAACGTCCGGACGAGTCCAACCGGCGCGGCGGGCTGGGACGTCCCCCAAGTCAGGGCAATCCCCGGCCGCCGCAACAGACCTTTCAAAATGACGCCCGGCCGGACGGGAAGACGCCTCCCGTTCCACCGGCCGCACCCGGCCCCCAAGGCGGCCCTGACGCCGGTTCGCAAGACCCGCGCCAAACCCAGGCCGACGCCTACCGGGCGGCCGAAGCGGCCTGGGACTGGCTGCGCTCCGATCCCTCCGCCCGGAAGGGCCCGGCCGCTCCCGGCCCCGCTCCCGGCGCGCCCCAGGCCGGAAGCTACGGACCGCCCGCCGGGGAGGACGAGTTCCTGGCCGGGGCCAAGGCGGCCTACGCCCGCATCCGCCAGAGCCTGGACGCGGGCGATCTGGAGGGCGTGCGTTCCCTGATCGATCCGGCCTATTTCGAGACCCTCTCGCGCCAGGAAAAATCGCGCACCCCGCTCAAGGACCTGACCATCCTCCTGGTGGAGGCCCAAAAGACGGGGCAGAGCGAGACCGGCGGCCAGACGCGGGCGCAGGTGACCTATCACGTTCTGGCCAAGCGGACGTCCTCCGGGGACCAGGATCTGCGCTTCACGGAGATCTGGACCTTCGCCCGACCCTCGGCGGACCCGTCCTCCATGTGGCGGCTTTCGGACATGCGCCAGGAGTAGCGCGAACCATCCGGCAAAAAAAAAGCCCCCGGGCGGAACCGTCCGGGGGCTTTGCGTTTCAACGCAGGCGCGGGCCTAGGAAACCTTGGCCGCCTGCAGCTCTTCCAGGGAGAAATCCCAGACCGTGTTGTGGGGCGGCAGGGCTTCCTTGCTGAAGAACGCGGGAAGCTGATCGTCCTCCACCGTGAAGCCCGCCTTGTTGTTGAAGGCGATCTCATCCTTCAACACGTTCACGCCCATGGCCACGAAATCCTCGGGCGTGAAGGGCGCGCCGGTCTTGGCGGCGATCAGGTCGCACATGACCTGGACCGCGTCCGGGGTGTCCAGCACGGCGAAGGCCACGAACAGGCAAAAGCCCGTGGCGTCCACTGCGGCAGTGGCGATCTGCAGGTTCTTGGAGGTCTCCACCTGTCCGGCCTTGCCCAGAGGATCCACGTCGCCGCCCACCTTGAGCATGTTCTGGCAGATGGCGTAGCCCGCGGTATGGTCCGCGCCCATGGTGGTGGTGGCGTAGGTCACGCCGATGCCCTTGGCGGCGCGGGGATCGTAGGCGGGCAGGGACTGGCGCTTGACCACGGGCACGCGGTCCACGCCGAAGGCCTCGCCCACGAAAGCGGTTCCGTTGCCCATGATCCGGCCCAGGTCGTCGTTGGGGTCGCCCACGCGCTTTAACAGCTCAAGCGCGGCCTTGCCGTCGCCCCAGGGAATGCGGCCGCCGTCCATGGCCACGGCCACGGCGCAGCCCATGTCGATGGTGTCGAGGCCCAGTTCGTCGCAGATGTTGTCCAGCCGGGCCAGATCATCCATGTCCTTGATGAGGGAGTTGGCGCCGAAGGCCCAGACCGTCTCGTACTCGAAGCCCGAGGTCAGGTATTTGCCGTCCTCGCCGTGGTAGGCCTGGGAACACTGGATGACGCAGCCGGGATGACAGCCTTCCTTGGCCTTGCCGCCGCGGGCGTTGATGATCTCGACCATCTTCTCGCCCGAAATCTCCGAGGCGAACTCGAAGCGGCCCTCGCGGAAGTTCTTGGTGGGCAGGGCCCCGGCCTCGTTGATGACGTTGACCAGGATGGCGGTGCCGAAGCCGGGCAGACCCTGGCTCGTGACCGGGTGGGAGGTCAGGATCTCCACCCAGCGCTTGGCCGCCTTCTTGAAGGCCTCCTTGTCGGCCACCGAAACGCCCGGCGCGCCTTCGTCATTGACCACGATGGCCTTGATCCTTTTGGAGCCCATGAGCGCGCCCAGGCCGCCGCGACCGGCCGCGCGGGCGGGACGGCCCTTGGGGTCGGTGAACTGGATGGAGGCGGCCAGACGGCAGGTTTCGCCCGCCGGGCCGATGAGCATGGAGGCGGAACGGGGGCCGTGCTTGGCCGACAGCTTTTCGGCCGCCGCATAGGTGTAGGACAGGGCCAGGCCGGAGGCGTCCTCGAATTTCACGCCGTCCTTGTCCAGCACGATGGCCGTCAGGGGGGCGTCCTTTTCGGGCTTGCCCTCGATGACGATGCCCATGATGTCGAGCTTGGCCATCTTCTGGGAGAAATTGCCGCCGGAGTTGGCTTCCTTGATGGTACCGGTCAGCGGGGATTTGCCGCCCACGGACACGCGGCCGGAGTTGGCGGCGCTGGTTCCGGTGAGCATGCCGGTGGCGATGACCAGCTTGTTCTCGGCGCTCAGCGGATGGCACAGGGGCGGGACTTCCTCGAGCACGATGCGCGAGGTCAGGGCGCGACCACCCAGGCCCGCGTACTTTCCCATGTCTTCGAAGGCATAGGTGCGGTCTTTGGCGTTGATGCGAAGGATTCTGGACATGGCGACCTCCTGGGGCTTTCAGATGCTCGCGCGCTTGATGTTGCGGAAAAGCGCGCAATGTATGTTGTGTCATGAACGACATAAGAAGAAAATTTCTCTGTCGCGTCACTGCCAATTGCAACACGAGCTATGTCAATGTGGACATAGTGCATCTAAAATTGTATGATGACTTTGCTCTATGTTTGCCTTGCCCCGAGGATTATCATACTCCATTGCGGATTGAAAATATATTTTATATATGAAAAACGGCCAGAGTGGAGGTTGTGCAGTGTTATATGAAGCGAATGGCTTGCCCCGGCTGCTCCTGGATCAGGAGGCGATTCGCGCCGTTTCGGGAATGCTTCAGGCCGGATTCCAGGTCGAGGCCGATCCCGGCCTGTCCGTCCGGGATTTCCTGATCCAGGTTCTGGGACTGGATCCGGCCTATGTGGAGGAGCGCCTGCGGACCATTTTCGTCAACGGAAAACCCGTGGACGACATCGACGCCGCCCGCGTGAGCCCGGGCGACGTCATGTGCCTGTCCGCCGCCCTGCCCGGAGCGGCGGGCATCTGCATGCGGCGCAACAGCCCCTACGCCGCCCTGCGCGGCGACATCACCCATGGCCGCGCATCCTCGGACGGCGCCGTCCGCGAAACCGGACGCGGCCTGCTCACGGTCAAGCTCTTCAACCAGACCCTGCTGGACCTGGGGCCGGACCTTTTGCGGCGCGGGGTCATCCTGCCCTGGGCGCGCCTGCTCCCGCGCCTGGCCGATCTGGCCGTCCGCCGCCCGGACGCCCGGATCGCCTTCGACGGCCGCGATACGCCCCTGGCCGAGCTGGCCGCCCGTCAGGAAGCGGCTCCCGGCGAACTGATCCGCTGCGCCGCCCTGGAGCAATGACCCCCCGCTCCGGGACGCGCCTGCGCGCAGGAAATGCCGCGACGCGGGAGCGTGAGCCGTAATACTCAGGAATCTCCGCAGGGTCCGGAAAGGACCGCCGCGTATGACCACGGGGCGCCCATTTTGCCTCTTGCGTTTCCGTAGAAGAAGCGTAGGAATTCCCGCCTGACGCGTCAGGGGCCGTCGCGCCCCGGTCTTGCATCCCTATTCAGGCGGCCTTTTCATGGGAACTCTCGCGGTATGTGCCCGTTGCGGCGTTATCCTGTGCCTCGCGCTATTGGCGCGCCCGGAACGCGTCCTGGCGGGGATGGTCACTCTGACCTTCGACGACGGCCTGGCTTCCGTGGCCCGAAACGCTTTACCCATCCTCACGAAATACGGCCTTCCCGCCGTGGCCGGGGTGATCGTCTCCAAGATGGAGTCGGACGATCCGGACTATATGCGGCCCAGGGATCTTGCCCGGCTTGCGAGAGCAGGCTGGGAGATCGCTTCCCACAGTCTCAGCCACCGCCGCTGCCAGGATCTTCCCGGGGGAATCGGCCGGGAAGCCGTCAAAAACGCCCGCCCCGATCCCAGACGGCCGGGCGTCTACGACGCGGTCTACGAGTATCCCGTGCTGGCGGGCTTTTCGTGCGACGGCAAACCCCTGCGGCGCCTGGCCGCACGTCCGGGAAAAGCGCTCCCGCCCGGGACCTATTATTACGACGACGAAACCCGCAATCTTTTCGCCCGTCCCTTTGCGGCGGCGTCAACCCCCCCCCAGTTCCGGGCCGTTTCCTATGAACGGGAGCTGCGCGATTCCAGAGACCGGTTCGCGGCCCACGGCCTGCGGGTCACAAGCTTCGTGGCGCCTTTCAACGCCTGGGACCGCTTCGCCCGGGACCTGTGCGCCAAATACTACGCCCAGGCCGTATCCGGCGGCGACGGCCCCAACATCCGCCGGGACGCGGACCGGTATTGGCTGAAACGCTACAACATTCTCGAAAGCTCCTCCCTGGAGGAGATCGAACGCATCGTGCGGACCGAGGCGGTGGAAAAGGACGGCTGGGTGATCTTTTGCCTGCACGGCGTGGGCGAAGGTCCCGGCTGGGAATCCATCGCCCCGGAAAAACTTGACGCGCTCGCCCGCTCTTTGAAAGGCTCCGGGGCCGACGTCGTGACCCTGGACGCTGGCGCGCGGCGCTTTTTCGGCCAAACTCCGGTCTCGGACCGGACGGGTTGAGCGGTATGGGCAAGAAACGGAAAATCGTGGTGGCCGGTTTCGCCGTGGGCTTCCCCCTGGCCGGGCAGCTCTACCTGGTCCTGCACTACGTTCTGGGACTGGCCCGCCTGGGCCACGAGGTCCTTTTCCTCGAAAACACGGCGGACTGGGCCGCGCCCTTCGACCCGGTCCTGGGCTACCAGACCCTGGATTCCAGCCGGGGCAGGGCCATCGTGGAGGCGCTTTTCGCCCGCCACGGCCTATCCGGCCGCTTCGTCTACGACTCCGAACTGGAAGGCAGGCTCTACGGCATGGACCGGGCCGCCCTTGACGCCTTCTGCCGGGAGGCGGACCTTTTTCTCAACGTCTCGGGGCTGTGCCCCCTGCGCGAGAGCCTCATGCGTTGCCGGGTGAAGGCTATCATCGACACGGACCCCGTGGTCACCCAGGCCCACATCGACAAGGATCCGGCCCTGCGCGCCTACTACGCCGCCCACGACGCGCATTTCACCTTTGGCCTCAACATTGCGCGCGGCATACGGGATCTTCCCCTCTCGGGCTTTGACTGGAAGCCCGTCCTGCCGCCCGTGGTTCTCGATCTGTGGCCGAGGGCCGAAGGGCCGGGCGGCGCCTATTCCACCATCGGAACCTGGGACGCAAAGGGCCGTGACCTCGAAATCGGCGGCCGCACGCTCACCTGGAACAAGAAGCTGCGCTACGAGGAGCTGATCGGACTGCCCGTCAGCCTGCCCGGCGTCTCGCTTTCCCTGGCCATGAGCGGCATGAAGCGGGACGCGGCTCGCTTCGAGGCCGCGGGCTGGCTGGTGCGCGACGGGTTCGAGGTCTCCCGCGAGTGCGAGACCTACCAGAGCTTCATCCGCGATTCCCGGGCGGAGCTGACCGTGGTCAAGGAAGTGAACGCGGTCCTTGGAAGCGGCTGGTTCTCGGACCGGGGCGCCTGCTATCTTGCCTCCGGCAGGCCGGTCATCACCGGGGATACGGGCTTCGATACGGTCCTGCCCGTGGGGGAGGGGCTGTTCGCCTTCCGTACGCCGCAGGAGGCCATGGCCGCCATCGAGGTGGTGGAGACCAATCCCGAGGGCTGCGGGGAGCGGGCGCGCGAGATCGCCGAGGAATACTTCGATTCGGACAAGGTGCTCGGCGCCATGCTGCGGGAGCTCGATCTGGCCTAGCGTCGCGTCTCCGGAGACAGCGCCCGCGCTTCACGAGGAGAGCGTCTCCCTCCAGGGCCTTTTTCTTTTCAAATGCGGCGGCGTTTTCGACAGGACGCCAGGCCGGCCCCGGCGTTGTTTTCCCTTTTCCGCGTCGATTGTCCCCCTCGATTTTCGCTTGCCGCCCCGCCTTTCCGGGTTGTATGCCGTATGAACCGGACTGGCGTCCCCCGGTCCGGAGCAACCATCCGGAGGCGAGAACAGTGTCGCAGCAATCCCAGGAACAATTCGACGTCATCATCGTGGGCGGCGGCCCGGCCGGGCTGTTCGCCGCGTATTATCTGGCCGAACACGGCGCCCTTTCCGTCCTGCTCCTGGAAAAGGGCAAAAGCTCCAAGGCCCGCAAATGCCCCATCGCCGGGAAAAAGGACTGTATCAAATGCAAGCCCTGCAACATCCTTTCGGGCATCGGCGGCGCCGGACTCTTTTCCGACGGCAAGCTCAATTTCATCCACAAGCTCGGCAAGACCGACCTGACCCAGTTCCTGTCCGTCAGCGAGGCCATGGCCCTCATCGACGAGACTGAAGCCATCTTCAACGCCTTCAACATGGACGGCCCTGTCTATCCCACGGACATGGAAAAGGCCGCCTTGATCCGCAAGGAAGCCCGCAAATTCGGCATCGATCTGCTGCTCATCAGGCAAAAGCACCTGGGCAGCGACAAATTGCCCGACCACATCGCGGCCATGAGCGAGGCCGTGAAGGCGAAGGGCGCGGTCATCCACACCTCGGAAGATGTCAAGGACGTGGTCGTGGAAGACGGCCGGGTGACCGGGGTGGTCACGAGCCGCGGGACCTACGGCGCGAAATACGTGCTTCTGGCGCCCGGCCGGGTAGGCGCGGACTGGATGGGCAAGCTGGCCCAGCGCCACGGACTGTCCTATTCCCAGCGCGGCATCGAGGTGGGCGTTAGGGTGGAGGTGCACAACGAGATCATGCAGGATCTCACGAGCGTCATCTACGACCCCACCTTTTTCGTGCAGACCAGAAAATACGACGACCAGACCCGCACCTTCTGCACCAACCGGGGCGGCTTCGTGGCCCTGGAGAACTACCAGGACTTCGTGTGCGTCAACGGCCACGCCTACATGGACAAGAAGTCGAACAACACCAATTTCGCCTTCTTGTCCAAGGTGGTGCTGACGGACCCGGTCTCGGACAACCAGGCCTACGGCGAATCCATCGGCCGCCTGGCCACGGTGATCGGCGGGGGCAAGCCCCTCCTGCAACGTTTCGGCGACCTGAAACGCGGCCGCCGCAGCACCTGGAGCCGCATCCGCAAGGGCTACATCGAGCCGACGCTAAATAACGTCACCTGCGGCGACATCGCCATGGCGCTGCCCGAACGCATCGTCACCAACCTGGTGGACGGGCTGGAGCAGTTAAACGCCGTGGTCCCCGGCGTGTCCAACGACGAGACCCTCCTCTACGCGCCCGAGATCAAGTTCTTCGCCACGCAAATCACAACCACCAACGAGCTGGAGACGCAGATCAAGGGCATGTACGTGGCGGGCGACGGCCCCGGCGTGGCCGGCAACATCGTCTCGGCGGCCGCCACGGGAATACTTGCGGCGAAAGCGATTTTGAAGAAAGCGGAGTAGGGGGAGGAAAGAAAAGAGAATACCGAGGGGAAAACCCCTTTTGTGAACAAAAGGGGTTTTCCCCTCGGGCTCCCCTTTCCCCAAAAAACTTTATATTTTGAAGCGGCTCGAAAGGGACTGTCCGGAAGCTTTCATTCCGGGCGTATGATTGCTCTGATAAAGACTGCAAGGAGATCCCATGAAGCTGATTCGGTTGATGATCGTGACGGTTGCCGCAATGTTGCCCGTTATGGTCGGCTGCGCGCCCCAGGCCAGCGACGGCGTGGACTTCGCCAAGGGATTCGGCGTGGACGTGGGCTTCAAGGCCGTGGACATGTGCCAGAACGTATCCCCGGAAATTCACGTCAGGAACGTGCCGCCCGAAACCAAGAAGCTCAATCTGAAGGTGCTGGACTTCGATTTCGGCACGGAAATCTTCAACCAGGATATCGGCTTCGAAACCACCAACAACGGGCTGTACATCGACGGCGCCAACGCCACCATCCCCAAAGGCTCCCTTTACGGCCCGGGCCAGATGCCCTGTCCCAAGGAAACGCCCAAGGCCATGGGGGTCCAGGTGCGGGCGCTGGACGCCAAGGACCGCGAGCTGGCCAACGTGTCCGTGACCCGCAAGGTCGATCCCGAGCCCTGACGTCCCGTCCTCGAAGAGAGCGCATGCGTTCCGCGAGGATGATGCATTCCTCGCGCATTGGTCTTCTTGCGGCATGCCGCGGCATGTTGCAGGGACGCCGCGCGAGGCGCATCGGACGCCGTCTCCGCGCTTCGGGCGCCTACGCGACGGACCAGGACGCCTTTCCCGTTGCGCGAAGGATGGCTTCCTGGAGTTCGGCCATGTTTACCGGCTTGGAGACGTAGTCGTCCATGCCGCCTTCGAGGAATTTTTCCCTGTCGTGGGGCATGGCGTAGGCCGTCATGGCCACGATGGGAATCCGCGACCTGGCGCCGAGGGAAGCCGAGGTCCGTATGGCTCTCGTCGCCTCCATGCCGTCCATGGAAGGCATCTGCACATCCATGAGGATGAGGTCGAAATCCTCCTGTGCCAGACGCTCCAGGGCCTTGCGCCCATCCTCGGCCAGAACCGCCTCGTACCCCATCTTTTCGAGCATCCGTTTCCCGGTCAGGCGGCTGGTCTCATCGTCTTCGGCGATGAGAATCCGCAACCGGGCCGGGGCGGCGGCGTTCGGGGCGTGAGGGCGCGGCGCCTGGAGGCCGCTGTCATGGCGCGCCAGCTTGAAGGAAAGGACGAGGTACATCGTCGTCCCCTCGCCCGGGGCGCTGTCTATGGCCAGTTCGCCGCCAAGCAGCCCGACCAGCCTGCGCACGATGGACAGGCCGAGACCGGCGCCCTGAAAGCGCCGGGCGTAGGAGCCTTCCGCCTGGACGAACGGTTCGAAGATATCCCGGACGCATTCGTCCGGAATGCCGATTCCCGTGTCGCGCACGGTGAAAAGGATGCGGGTCTTGTCGCCGTCATCGGCCAGCCGGTCCATCGCGATATGTACGCCGCCTTGCTGCGTGAATTTGACGGCGTTGCCCACAAGGTTGAACAGGATCTGGCGGACGCGCGTTTCGTCGCCGATGACGGCAAAGGGCGTTTCCGGAGCGATGGTAAAGGTGAACTCCAGCCCTTTTTCCTTGGCGGCCGGGCTGAACAGTTCCACCGTGGAATCGCGGAGGCTCCCGGTCGAGAATTCCATGTCCACGATCTGCATCTTGCCCGCTTCGATGCGGGATATGTCCAGAATATCTCCGAGCAGCCGGGTGAGCCGGTTCGTGGCCTTGAAGGCCGTCTGCACGTATTCCTTCTGTTCCCCGGTCTGATCGGTCTGCTGGAGCAGTTGCAGCATGCCCAGGACGCCGTTGAGCGGGGTGCGCAGTTCGTGGCTCATGTTCGCCAGAAATTCGGACTTGGTCTTGCTGGCGATTTCCGCCGCATCCTTGGCCTCCCGGAGTTGCCGTTCGATGTTCTTGTCCTCGGTGATGTCGCGAACGCTGCACACCGCGCCCACGATTCCGCCTTCAACGCCGTAAATGGGGCCGAAACTGTAATTGCCGATCCATTTCGCTCCGGTGTCCTTGCGTTGTACGAAGTATTCCGCTTTTGTGGCCGTTTCGCCGCGCAGCGCCCTCGGGATGGCACAGGACTCGACTGGGGCCGGCTCTCCGTTGGGAAGACTGACGGTGAACAAGTCGGGAGATTTCGCAAATTCGGCCAGCGCTTCCGCCAGATCCTTGAACCCGCAGAGTTTGGCGAAGGCCAGGTTGGAGTGGGTGATGTTCCCCTTCGCGTCGGTGATGAAGACGCCGTCGGACATGCTGGCCAGGGCGGCCTTCAGCTTGGCGTCGCTCTCCCGGCGTGCGATTTCCGCCATTTTCCATTCCGTGATGTCGGCGTGCGTTCCGCTCATCCTGGCGGGGGCCCCCGCGTCGTCGTATTCCACGACCTTGGCCTGGTCGAGTATCCACTTGTAGTCCCCGCGTTTCGTGAGCATGCGGTATTCGGCCTTGTGCATCGGCGAATGCCCGGCAAGGTGGTCTTCTATGGAGCGCTTGGCCCCGGCGCGATCGTCTGGATGGATGAGATCCAGCCATTGATCGGCCGTAACCGCGATGTCCTTGATGTCGTAGCCGAGCATCCGCGCCCATTGCTCGTTGCGCTGCACCTGTCCGTTCCTGATGTCCCAGTCCCAATAGCCCAGCTGGCTTCCTTCGAGTACGAACTGGAGCTGCTCCTTGTTCTCCCGCAAGCGCTCCTCCGCCTGGAGGCGCTCCGTGATTTCCATTCGCAGGGAGTGCGTTTTCCGGGCGACTTCCCTGCGAAGATACCAAACCCCGGCCAGCGCCATAAGCAACAACGCCGGGATGAGAATGAACGCCAAGCGCGTGAGCAGGGCTTTCGCATCCAGGGAACGCTCCGGCAGGATCGGCCCGAACCATTTGGCGTACAACGCGTCGAAGACGCCGTTGGAGGAAACGATCGACAGGCCTTCGTTCAGTTTGGCCAGAAGCGGGGCGTTTCCTTTTTTCACGGCGATGCAAAACTTCTGTTCGAATCCGGCCAACGGTTTTTGCGATATTTTCAGGCTCTGTTCGGACGTTGCGGCCAGGTCGATCAGATTCGTGACGCCGAGCTTTTTGATGAGCTGCCAGCCCACCACCTGTTGGACGATCACAGCGTCGTGTTTGCCGCCAGACAAGAGCCGCATGGCTTCTTCATAACTGTCGGTCAAAAAGAGCTTGTCTGACAGATGGTTTGATTCGGCGTACTCGTGGGCGGTATCTCCCCGCATCACGAGAACTTCCTTGTCCTTCAAATCACTTTCATCGTGAATGTCCGTATTGCCCTTGCGCACGAAAATCGTTCCATGCATCCTGAGATAGGGAACCGAAAAATCGAAAGTCTTCGCGCGCTCCTCGGAATAGGACATGAAGGGCAGGACGTCGATTTTCCCTTGGGCCAGCTCTTGTTTTATGACGTCCCAGGGGCCGACCTCGAAGGAAACCTGGAGCTGCACGGCTCCGGCGACCGCTCGCAACAGGTCCACGGTAAATCCGGCCGGGCTTCCATCGGGCAAGACCAGGGCGAAGGGGGGATAGTCGAGTTCGCTGGCCGATTTCAGCGTCGCTCCCGGAGGCAGGTCGGCATGCGCCGCCGGGGCCAGGCAAAGGCAGGCGAGAACGATTCCCAGAAGCGTCATGGTCAGGGCTCGCCCGCTTCGCGCGCGAGATGAACGGCCGGGGCCGGAAGGCCGGACCCGGGAGGAAACCGCGCACAAGACCCGGGGGGATGGGCGGCGGTCTGGGCGCTTGTGCGTCGCGCCTCTATCAGGGCGTGACGGCGGGTAGTTCTGGGACTCCTTCATAGTGGCATTCTTGTTGGACGTATCGAAAAAAGTCAACCGGCTTGAGAAAAAGGCCGCTCCCCGGACTGGAACCTGACAGGAAGGAAGGGACGCGCCAGGAGTCCGCCGGGCGGGAGCGCGGGATAACAAGCGCTTCCGGCGCTTGGGATGAGGAGGCCGGGAAAAAGCGGATGCGCGGCGTCGAGGACGGGCTGGAACGTTTTGCGCGAATCGCCTCCCATGCCCGCCGTTTTGGGGTCAGGCCAAAGAGATGGGGCGCCCGGTCAGGCGGCGGGGATGACGGCGAGTCTGGCGGAGGAGGCGGTTTCCGGCAGGACGCGCCCGATGTGGGCCGCCAGATCGCCTGCGTCCTCAAGCATGCGCCGGGCGGCGGCGAGTTTGTGTTCGGGAACGGCCAGGACCAGTCCGCCGGAGGTCTGGGCGTCGAAAACCATGTCGAGCCGCAGGGGGTCCGCGCCCTGGGCCACGCGCACCTGTTTCGCGCAGTACTCCCGGTTGCGGTAGCTGCCCTCGGGAATGAGTCCCATGGCCGCGAATTCGAAGGCCTCTTCGATCACCGGAACCTTGTCCAGCCACAGCTCCACCGACACGGCCGAGGCCATGGCCATCTCCAGGACATGGCCGCCCAGACCGAAACCCGTCACGTCCGTGGCGCCCGTCAGCCGAAGCTCCTTGATGACGCGCCCCCCCGCCTTGTTGAGCCGGGCCGCCCAATGTCCGATGGCCCGCTCAAGCTTGCCGTCCGGGTCCAGGTCGCCCTTCAGGGCCGTGGCCAGAACGCCCGTGCCCAGCGGCTTGGTCAGGAGAAGATGGTCGCCGGGTCTGAGCCCCTTGTTGGAGGAAAAACACGCCGGGTCGACCAGACCGGTCACGGACAGGCCATATTTGATCTCCGCGTCCTCCACGCTGTGCCCCCCCGCCATGACCGCCCCGGCCGCGAGCACGGTCTCCTGCCCGCCCGCCAGGATTTCGCGCAATATCCCCTTGTCCATGGTCTTGGCCGGGAAGCACACGATGTTCATGGCGGTAAAGGGCTCGCCGCCCATGGCGTACACGTCGGAAAGGGAGTTGGCCGCCGCGATGCGGCCGAACAGGAAGGGGTCGTTCACCACCGGCGTGAGGAAATCCAGGGTTTGGACGAGGGCCTCCCCGGAGGGCAGGCGCACGATGGCCGCGTCCTCATGGTCCCGGGCGCCGGTCAGAAGCCGGGGATCATCCGGCGCGGCCAGCCCCGCAAGAATTTCCTCCAGGTCCCCCGGAGCGATCTTCGCCGCTCAACCGGCGGCGCGGACCGTCTTGACCAGTTCCGGCTTCGTCATGTCTACGGTTTCTCCTGTTCCCGGACCCGGTCGTTCAGGCTTTCCACCAGCCTGTCCAGATCCAGCCGGTATTTGGCCGCGGCCTCGCGCACGCTTTCAAAAAGCGCCTCGCAGCACATGCAACCGCCGCTTTGTTTGTCGAATTCCTTGAAAACGTCCTCGGTCTCCCGGCATGCGGACAACACGTCCAACACCGTCATATCGGGATCGATCTTCATCGTACGTCCTCGTGAAGCCCTCTTGGTTGGCGAACAACATGAAAAATGTGCTCCAAGGCGCCTTCAATATCAAGCGAAAAGCGTGAAGAAGCCGAATTCTCGCCGGATGTTAGGCGAATCGGGCGGCGCTTCCGGCCGCTTTTCAGGAAAATGGACAGGCGAAGGCCGGCGTATGGGGACGCGCGCATGATTTTTTGACGCGATCGCGGCCCATTCGTAACCCCGGCGCGATACCCGGGGAGAAATCCAAGAGGAGGGTTCGCATGAAATCGTGTTTGCCGATCATTTGTCTTCTTTCGCTCTGCATTGCCGCTTCGGCCTGGGCCGAGCCGTTGGCTCCCGGCGTCAAGGCTGTGGATGAATTCACCATCGCCGGGGAGAAAAGCTTCCTGGACGGGTATGAGCCCGTCAACGCGGACGGGACCATCAACGCGGTCATCGAGATTCCCACCGGAACCAACGCCAAATGGGAAGTGGTCAAGCCCGATGGGGTCATGAAATGGGAGTTCAAGAAAGGCAAGCCCCGCATCGTCAAATTTCTCGGATATCCGGGCAATTACGGCATGATTCCCAAGACCGCGCTGCCCAAGAGCGAAGGGGGCGACGGCGATCCCCTGGACGTGATCGTGCTCGGGCCCGCCGTTCCGCGCGGCTCGGTGGTCAGGGCCAGACTCATTGGCGCGTTGCGTCTGCTTGACGGCGGGGAAAAGGACGACAAGCTCATCGCCATCCTTGACGGTTCCCCCTTGTCCGAGGCGAACTCCATCGCGGAACTGCAATCCAAGTACCCGGGCGCGGCCGAGATCGTGGAGACCTGGTTCGCCAGCTACAAGGGCCCGGGCGAGATGGAAGGCAAGGGCTTTGCGGAGAAGGACGAGGCCATGAAAACGCTTGAGGCGGCGGCCAAGGCCTACAAATAAGACCTGAGCGGGCGAGCGGCGTCCGCATTAAAAAGCGAAAGCCCGGATCGCGCCTGCGATCCGGGCTTTTTTTCATGACTGGAGCGCGCGGCCCGGTTCGCCGGGACGATGCGCCAGGGGGCTACGCCCCGTCGCCGCTCGCGGCGCCGTTTTCACCCGTTTGCACGGACCACATGCCCGCGTAGACGCCGGAGGAGGCGAGCAGATTTTCGTGGGTTCCGCGCTCCACCACGATGCCGTCCACGAGCACGATGATCTCGTTGCTCTGGCGGATGGTGGAAAGCCTGTGGGCCACGGCCAGGGTGATGCGGTCGTGGCGGAAGGCGTGAAGGTTTTGCTGGATGAGCGCCTCGGTGCGCGCGTCCACGGCCGAGGTGGCCTCGTCCAGGATGAGGATGGCGGGATTTCTGAGGGCCGCCCGGGCCAGCGAAATGCGCTGGCGCTGACCGCCCGAGAGCTTCATGCCGCGCTCGCCCACCATGGTGTCGTATCCCTGGGGCAGGCGCTCGATGAATTCGTCCGCCCCGGCCACCCGGGCGGCCTCGCGCATGCGTTCGGGACTGGCCGTGGGATCGCCCAGGAGAATGTTTTCGGCCACGGTTCCGAAAAAGAGAAAAGCGTCCTGGGACACGTAGCCGATGTGCCTGCGGTAGCTTTCCAGGGTGAAGTCCGAAAGCGGTTCGCCGTTCACCAGGATGCGCCCGGAAGAGGGCTCGAAATAGCGCAAGAGCAGCTTGACCAGGGTGCTCTTGCCCGCGCCCGTGGGACCGGCCACGCCCAGGATTTGGCCCCGGTTCACGGCGAAATCCACGCCGTTTACGACGGGCGCTCTGCCGGGATAGGCGAATTTCACGTTCTCGAAGGCCAGGGTCCGCGGCGCCTCGGGAAGGGGAACGGCCCCGGCCTTGTCGCGGACCTTGGGCTCGCGGCGCAAGAGCTCTGCGATGCGCACGGCCGAGGCCTCGGAGCGCTGGAGCTGGTTGATGAGCATGCCGAGCAGGAAAAGGGGCAGCACCAGGCGCGTGGCGAACAGGACGAAGGTGGCGTATTCCCCCGGGGTGACCCCGTTTCCGGCGTAGACCAGATAGCCCCCGCCCCCGATCAGCCCGGCGAAGGAGATCCCGGCCACGCCGAAAAGCAGCGGAATGAAAAAGGCCCGTTCCTTTTCGGCGGAGATGGCCGCGTCGCGGTATTCGCCCGAGCGGGCGGCCACCTTGTCGTACAGGGCTTTTTCGGCGGTGTAGGCCTGGATGACGCCCACGCCCTGGAGGTTGTTTTCCAGGATGGCGCTGATCTCGCCCACGGCCTGGCGGGTCCTGCGGTATTTAGGCTGCACCCGTTTGGCGAAATAGCGGATGGCCAGCACGGCCAGGGGCAGCGGCGCGAAAAGGAGCAGGGCCAGCCGCCATTGCAGCCACATGAGATAGCCGTATATGCCGATGAAGGTGATGCCCACCCGCACGATGCTGGTGACCGCGTCGGTGAGGAAATTCTCCAGATTGTCCACGTCGCTGGCCGCCACGGCCATGACGTCGCCCGTTTGCCGGTTCTCGAAAAATTCCATGTCCAGGCGCTGCAGGTGGGCGTAGATGCGCATGCGCACGTCGTGGCGCACGCTCTGGGCCATGCTGGCCAAAAGATAATCGCTGGCGCTTTGGAACACGGCCAGCCCGGCGAAGGCGCCGAGCACGGCCAGGCCGAAGAGGAGAAAGGCGTGGCCGTCAAGGGGCGTTTCGCCATGAACGGCGGTGACCGCGTCCACCACGTGCCCGGCGATGATCATGGGCAAAAGATCGCACATGCGGGCGGCGGCGTTGGCGGCGAGCCCGGCCACGATGCGCGGCCGGTAGGGGCGGGCGTAGCGGAAGATGTCCCACAAGGCCCGGCCGAAGACGCCGTGGCCGCGCGTCCGCTCCGAGGCTTGGCCTGGCGCTTCGCCGGACGTTTCGCCTGACGCTTCGCCGAGCGTTTGGCGCGGCGTTTCACCAGGAACGCGGCCGGAAGCGCGGCCGGAGGAGGAACCCGAATTGTTCATGCGGCTTGGCTACTCCATAGCCGGGCCGCTGTCACGCGGGCGCGTTGGCCGGAAAACGGGCGTAGCCGCGTCGCGTTTCAGGCATCAGGCCGTGATGCCTGGCGATCCGGGAAAATTTCTCCGTCGTGAAGGCAAGCCCGGGAGGGGAGGGGGCCTACAGGTCGCAGGACAGCCCGGGGCAGCGTTCGGTCAGGGCGCTCAAATCCCCGGGGATGAGACGGCAAAGGGCTTCCTGGTCGAGTTTTTTTTCGCGGTCCAGGGCTTCGGCCGTGGCGGCGACGGCCGCCCAGACCGCCTCGTCGGCGAAGAGCGCGGCGAGCATGCGGCCGAGCTGGCCGCGCAGATGCTCCGAAACGCCCGCGCTTTTCATGCCCCGCCGCTCGAACGTACGCAGGATGTCCAGCATGTCGAAGGCGAGCCGGGCGGCGGTTTCGTACATGGAGGCTTGATAGGCGGTTCCAAGCCAGGCGATTTCAGCCTGATGTCCGGCCAGGGTGATGAGCAGCCAATCGCGCACGGGCAGCCCGGGCGCCTTGTTCGGCAGCGCATAGCCCGGGTCCCCGTCCTCCGGGCAAAGCGTCAGGCCGAGCGCCGGGACGCCCAGGATGGAAGCCATGACGGCGTGTCCGGCCTGATGGTAGGCCGGGGCTTTTTCCAGGCGGCCAGCGTCGTCGGTCCGGGTCATGGCGGCGTCTTCCCTCTGGTTTCGCGTTTCGTTGAGGAACGAGGACGCATGTTCCGGCTTTGCCGGCGCGGCGTCCCTTGTCAGACTGGGCGGCGTCATCTTCCGAAACGGACGCGGCCCTGGCGCGGCGTCCTTTGAAAAATCAAGGTGATCCATTCTCCTCGAAGAAGGGATGCGCTTTTTTCGAGGACGCGGTCCTAGGCGCCGAGGACCTGGGCGATCTTTTCGCGCAGGGCGTCCTGGGTGAATGGCTTGTTGATGAAGGCCGTCACCCCGGCGGCCTTGGCCAGGTCCGATTGGCTGCTGTGGGACTCGGTGGTGGCCATGATGATGGGCACGGCCTTCAGCGACGGGTCCGCCCGCACCAGCCGGGTCAGCTCCACCCCGTCCATGACCGGCATGTTCATGTCCACGATGAGCATATCCACCTTCTCGCCGTCTTCGAGCAGGCTCCAGGCGTCCTGGCCGTTTTCGGCGGTGACGGCGGAAAAGCCCAGGACGGGCAGGGCGAAGCGGTAAAAATGCAGCATGGCCTTGGAATCATCCACGGCCAGGACGCGTTTTTCAGCGGCGGCGGAGGCGGCCTTCGCGCGAAAGGCGGCGGCCTGGGCCTTGGCCGCGTCCGTGTTCAAGGCGTCCAGGGCGGCGGCGAACTCCTCCAGGGCCTCGGGGTCGCCCGCGTCCGTGACGGCCTTGACCAGAGCGGGCGCCAGGGCGGGATCCTGGAAAATCGCCGGGAAAAGGCGCATGGCCCGGGAGGCGGCGATGGCCGTGGCCAGGCGTCCGGCCTGGGCGTCGGCCTTGGCCAGGGCTTCCTTGACCTTTTTGATCACCCCGGGATTCACGTTGGCGTCCAGAGCCGTGATCACGGACATGAGCAGCAGCGGGTCCTGCTCGGTCAGGTTGTCCATGAGGAAGATGAGTCCCTTGAGGGCGCCGATGCGGCCCAGGGCCTCGTACACGGCGTAGCGCACGTTGGGGTGTTGCTCGCCGCCGAGATCGCGGGTCCGGATCATGACGTCCGCGCCGGACTTGTCGCCGATCCAGCCGAGAATGTTGGCCGATAGAATCTGTTCGTCCACGTCGCCGCTCGCAAACCTGGCAGCCACCTGGGGAACGGCGGCCGCGCCCATGCTGATGAGACCTTCGTGAATGATGCGCCGGGCGGTGGGATTCTTGTGGTGGATCTTCTCCGCCATGTAGCGCCTGGCCTTGTCCGAATCCAGGGCGGACAGGGCGCGCACGGCCATGAGCACGTGCAGGGGGCATACGTCGACCAGGGCCTCGGTTTCCGCCTCGTTCACCAGGCCGCACAGGGCGTCGAACGAGGAGTCGTCCTTGAGCACGCCCGCCATCTGTACGCACAGGGCGCTGATGAGCGGGTAGGGATGGTTGAAATGGCGCTTGAACAGGGGCAGGCTGTCCGGGTGTTCCAGACGGGAAAGGGCGGTCAGGAGATCGAGCAGGTTTTCCGGGTCCTCCTCCTTTTCGGCCAGGGCCAGGATGACCGGGATCGCCGAGACGAATTCCCGTTTGCCCACGGTGCGCAGGCACAGTCTGCGGATGGCCGGCGAAGGCGAGGACAGCCCGGCGACGGTTTCCTTCTCATGCAGGGACAAAAGGGCCTGCAGGGTGTTGGTGACGGCCAGGTCCACGGACTGGTCGCCCAGGGGCGCCGCGTGCAGTTCGAAAAGCCCTGGGATGGCCTCCGGGCTCATGGAGGATTCAAGCTGCTGGAGCAACGTGATCTGTTCGAGAAAATCCTTCTCGCGAAAACCCGTGAGCGCATCCATATCCGGTCCTCCGTGGGGCATTGAAAACGCGGTCCGGCCTGGCTCGCCTGGACGGCGGCCGCGCGTCATGTTTCTTCTACATGAGACGATGAAAAATTCAAAGCGTTTCGGGGCAAGTCTTTGATGGACAAACCATGGCTGAACATGATTGTTAGCCCTCACCAAATGCGCGGCTGCGGAGCGGGAAACGATGGCGAAACAGATTGCGATCCTTTGTATTGCCCTGGCGCTTTGCTGCGGTTGCGCCAGGAAAGCCCCGCCCCCGAAAGGGCCCCAGGTCATGCCCCTGACCATGGAAAACGCCAGGGCCTGCGCGACCGCCGTGGAGCGGGCGAAAGCGCCGCTCGGCGGACCTGGCGAGTCCGGCGGCAAGGACGCATTCCTTCGTTACATGGCGGCGGCCTATGCGGCCCCCCTTCGGGGCCGATGGCTGATCCCCCAGACCGTGGCCGAGGCGTTTTCCCAACGAAACGGGAATCCGGCGGCCGTGGAAACGCTCAAGATTCTGGTCTACGATCCGCGATTGACCGCCGCCCTGACCGGCCAGAACTTCACCATGGATGAGTGGCGGGAAATGTATATCAAATCGGGACTGATGGACGCGCAAACCTTCGACCTGTTCGAACGCGAGGGGGCGTCCTCCCGGGAGGCTTCACAGTGAACGGCGGCGGTATCGCATCGGCGGTTTGGGATTTCGCGAAAAGGGCCGTGACGGACGCGGTCCGCATCTGCCTCGATCTGTTTAGGGTCATGATCCCGGTCATCATCGTGGTCAAGGCGCTCAAGGAATTCGGGCTCATCTCTTATCTGGCCGCGCCGCTGGCCCCGGCCATGCGCCTTGTGGGCCTGCCCGGCGAGATGGGGCTGGTCTGGGCCACGGCCATCGTCAACAACATCTACAGCGGTCTTGTGGTCTACGCCGAACTCGCCCGGGATTCCGGGACGCTCACCACGGCCCAGGTCACCGTGCTCGCCACCATGATGCTCATCGCCCACAACATCCCGGTGGAAGGCAAGATCACGCAGAAATGCGGCGTTGGTCTGTGGGGACAGGTGGTCATCCGCATGCTCGGGGCGCTTTGCTGCGGCGTGTTGCTGCGCGGCGTCTTCACCGCCTTCGGCCTTTTCGGGGATCCCGCCGCGCTTATCTTCGAGGCCAAGCCCGAAAGCGCCTCCCTGATCGCCTGGTCGGGCGAACAGGCCGTGAACCTGTGCATGATCTTTGGGGTGATCCTGGCGCTTCTCATCCTCATGCGCCTGTTGACCCTGCTTCGGATCACGGACCTCATGGAGCGGCTGCTCGCCCCGCTCTTGCGGGTCATGGGCATCGGCCGCCGGGCCGCGACCATCACCATCATCGGGCTGGTCATGGGCATCGCCTACGGCGGCGGGCTCATCATCCACGAGGTGAAGGGCGGGGAAATCTCGCGCAAGGACGTCTTTTCGTCCCTCACCCTGATGGGCCTGTCCCACGCTTTGGTCGAGGACACCCTGCTCATGCTCCTGATCGGCGCGAGCTGGTGGGGCGTGCTTGTCGGGCGATTGGTCTTTTCCCTGGTCGCGGTGGCCCTTCTCTCCCGGCTGGTGGCGCCGAGGCTCGACGAGCCTCGCTCCCTTCTCGCCAGGATATTTTGATTTTTTCCCGCTTTGCCTGAAAAGCCCGGGCCTGATAGGCTGTATTCTGAAATCCCCGGATACAACGGCTCGCAAACCATCCCGGAGCGTCCCATGTCCCTGTCCTTTCGTTTGTTTTGTCCCGGCCTGTTTCTTTTCGTCCTGCTTGCGGCGTCCACGGCCCTGGCCGGAGCGTCCCTGACGGCGGTCCCGGCAAAGGAGAATGCCTCCCCGGCCGCGTCCTCCGTCCAGACGAAGGCTCCGGCCCCGGCGTCTTCCGCCAAGACGGCCCCGGCGGCCCCGGCGGCCCCGGCGAGCCAGGCCAACCTGGCCAAATGGAAGCCCCTGCTGGCCCGGCTGCGGGCGGACGGCTTCGATTCCGCCCAGGTCAACGCCCTGTTTTCCAGGCCCGAGGCTGTCTTCAACGAAAACGCCATGGGCGATAAGCTGACCACGCTCTACATGCGTAAATTCGGGTCCAAGCTCGCCCGGGAGATCCAGGGCGAGCTCATGCGCCTGGGCTATTATCCCGGCCCCGCCGACGGCCGCATGGGCCGCATGGCCAAATGGTCGGTCAAGGCCTACAAGGAAGCCGTGGGCCTGCCCGTCAACACGTCCATTTCCCTGGAACTTTTGGATCGTCTGCGCCAGGACGCAACCCACGTCCCGGACGGGTTCGCCTTCCCGGAATTCACCACCGAACAGGTCTACGAGCTGGTCATGCGGCCGGAGCGGCTGGCCGAGGGCGAGCGTTTCTACAGGGAAAACCGCGAGGCGCTGAGAAGGGTCCGGGAGACCTACGGGGTGCCGGAAGACGTGGCCGCCGGGCTTGTGACCGTGGAAACCCGGGCGGGCAATTTTCTCGGCGGCGAGAGCGCCCTGGTCAATCTGGCCAGCATGGCCCTGGCCGGGGATTACGGGCAGGTGGCGGACGTCTTTTCCTACGAGGCGCCAAGCGCCAGCCAGACCGCCTGGCTCAAGGCCAAGGCGGCGGAGAAGGGCGATTGGGCCTACAAGGAGCTCAAGGCCCTTCTGGAATATGCCGCGCGCATCGGCCGGGACCCCTTGACCATGCCCGGCTCCATCTATGGGGCCATCGGCGTGTGCCAGTTCATGCCCACCAACGCCGTGCGCTATACCGTGGACGGCGACGGGGACGGCAAGGCCGATCTCTTCAACGTGGCCGACGCCCTGCAAAGCATGGGTAATTTCCTGACCGTCATCGGCTGGGACGGCAATATGACCGAGGCCAAGATGCGCAAGGTCCTCAGGCGCTACAACCAAAGCGACGTGTACGTGAACACCATCCTGGCCGTGGCGGCCCATCTGCGCCGGACCGTCGCGAACGGCGGCTCATGATGCGCGCGGGCCGTCCTTTGCGGCTGGCCCGCGATCTCGTCTTCGGGCTGGGAACGCTGCTTATCGTGTCGGGAAGCGGCGTTTCATCCGTCTTCGCGGCCGCCGTCCTGTCCTACCACGGCTTCGACCATTCGGGCCGGGCCACCTCCATCACCCCGGAAGCCTTCGAGGAGCAGCTGCGTTTTCTCACGGAAAACGGCTACAACGTGGTCTCCCTGGAAACGATCGCGGAGCATCTCGACCGCCGGGAGCCCTTTCCTCCCAAGACCGTGGCCATCGTTATCGACGACGGCTGGCGAACGGCCATGCGCGGGGCCGCGCTTCTGGAAAAATACGATCTGCCCTTCACCCTGTTTTTGCCCATGGAATACATGGACAATCCGGCTTCGCGCCTGACGCTTTCCGGCGCGGACATCGAAGCCCTGCGCACATACCCCAAGGCTGCGTTCGCGGATCATTCCTACAGCCACTCCCAGAAGCTCAAAGGGCCGAACATCGCGCGAGGCGGGGTTTCCAGGGCGTTCATCGAAAAGGACATCGCCCGGAGCAGGAAGCGCTACAAGGAACTTTTCGGCAAGGATACGGCCTTTTTCGCCTATCCCTTCGGCAGGGGGGCCAAGGCCTACGCCGAGGCCCTCAACAAGGCGGGGTTTGTCTATCTCTTCACCGTGGGCGGGACCTCGTTCGACGAAACGGCCGACAAAAACGCCATCCCCCGCCTGGGCGGCCACGCGCTCACGGTCAGGCAACTGGAAAAACTCATCCGCTAACCGTCGCGTTCCCCGTCCCCATCCTTCTCTTCAGGCGCGTCAGGATCTTCTTCTTGGCCGTCATGGAGCGCTCCCTCGTCCTGGCCCGAGGCGAACTTCAGGTCCTCGTCGAGACGCGTCGCGCCGTCTTTTCCGGCCTGCTCCTTTTTGCGCAGGATGTTGAAGATGGTCTGGAAAATGATGGACATCTAGGGCCGCGCCTCCTTTTGCCGGAACATGTGGGCCGCCGCCCGGATTTCCTCATGCGTCCCGAATACGAAAGCCACGTCCCCGGCCATAAGGCGCATGTCGCCGTCCGGATTGGCGAAAACCTCGCCCTCCCTCGAAACGGCCACCACGGTCAACCCCTTTTTCCGGCGAAGAGCCGCTTCGGTGAGGGTGCGCCCGGCCAGGGGCGATCCCTCGTGGACCCTGACGCCCGTCACCCCCATGCCCGCGAACGCGCCGGTCAGCGCCTTCATGGGCTCGTTCTTGGATTCCAGACATCGCAGCATGTTGTACCCCTCGCCCCGGACCTCGCGCACGAACCGTTCGATATCCTCGTCCGGTACCATATACCAGCGCAACGCCCTGGCGAAAATCTCAATGGACGTCTCGAACTCCTCGGCCAGCACGTCGTCCGCCCCAAGCTCGGTCAACGGCCCGATCTCCGTGACGAACCGGGTGCGCACGATGATGCGCAGGGAGGGATTGAGGCGGCGGGCAAGCTCGGTGATCCTGCGCTCGGCCACCGGGTCCGGGATGACCACGGCCAGGACTCGGGCGCGGGTCACGCCCGCATGCTCCAGCACAGCCTCCTGGGAGGCGTCGCCGTAGACAATGGGTTCGCCCGCGGCCGAGGCCGTACGCACCGTGTCCGGATTCATCTCGAGGATGCCGTAGGCGATGCCCGCCGCCTTGGCCGTGCGGGCCAGATGCCTGCCGCCCACGCCGAAGCCCACGATGACCAGATGATCGGACAGGACGCTTCCATGCCCCGTTCCGTTCTCTTCGCCGTCCGCCGGGGCCTGGTCCCTGAACCGGCGCGAGGCGGCCAGGGCCGACAGGCCGGGCAACCGAAGCAGCGCGCAGGCGGCGCGCGGCGCCAAGGCCACCATGAACGGGGCGCTGGCCATGGTCAGGATGCTGGACGCCAGAAAGAGCTGGTAGGCGTCGCCGTCCAGCAGACCGGCCGTAACGCCCGTCTTGGCCAGGACGAAAGAAAATTCGCCCACCTGGGACAGGGACAACCCCACGATGATGGCCGTGCGCAGAGGATAGCCCAGGGCCAGGGTCGCGCCCCCGGCCAGGACGGCCTTGACCGCCAGGACCAGAAGCCCCGCGATGAAAACGATGGGCAGATGGCTGAAAAAATAGCCCACATCAAGGAGCATGCCCACGGAGATGAAAAACAGACTCGTGAACACGTCGCGGAAGGGCAGAATCCCCTCCAGGGCGCTCAAGCTGAATTCCGAGTCCGAAATGACCAGCCCGGCCATGAAGGCGCCAAGGGACAGGGACAGCCCCATGCTCGAGGTGAGCAGGGCGATGGACAGGCAAAAGCCAAGAGTGGCGATGAGAAAGAGCTCCCGGCTGCGGGTCCTGGCCACCTGGAACAGGATCATGGGCGCGAGCTTCCTGGCCGCGAAAAAGACCAGGGCCACAAGCCCCACGCTTCTGGCCGCCGCCCAGAGGACCGAGGCGCCCAGGGAGGCGTCCTTCCCGGCCAGAAGGGGGGTGAGCAGCATCATGGGCACGATGACCAGATCCTGGAAAATCAGGATGGACAGGGCGATGCGGCCATGAGGGCTCTCCATTTCCGCGCGCTGCTGCAACACCCGCAACACGATGGCCGTGGAGGAGAGAGCGGCCAGAAAGCCGTAGAAAACCGCCTGGCCGCTTCCGGCGCCATGCCACCGCGAAGCGGCGAAAAACGCCAGGATGGTCAGCCCCACCTGCAAGGCGCCGCCCAGGAACACGGGCTTTTTCAAGCGGACCAGCTCGCCCAGGGACAGTTCCAGGCCGATGGTGAACAACAGCAGCACCACGCCGATTTCCGCCAGAATCTCGACCTGATGCACGGCCTGCACCAAGCCGAAACCCGTGGGGCCCGCCAGAACGCCGGTGATGAGAAAGCCCACAATGGGGGGGATGCGCGCCTTGTGGCAGATGAACAATACGGCGATGGACAGGCCGAAAATGATGACGAATTCGGGAAGAAGTGGAATTTCCATAGGATACGGCGGGTTTTACCCCGCGAGGCATTCGCGGCGCCCCGAAAGGCTGACCCAAGCGCCAGGGAAAAGCAAGAAGAACCGGCGAAGGCGTCCTAATACATGAGCCCCACCACCGCTCCGGTCATGAGCGTGGCCATGGTCCCGGCGATCACGCTGCGAATCCCCAGGGACACGATCTCCGGCCGCCGCGAGGGCGCCATCACCCCCATGCCGCCCACCATGATGCCGAGACTGCCCGGATTGGCGAAGCCGCACATGGCGTAGGTCATGATCATGCGGGAACGCTCGGACAAAACGTCCGGCGACAGCTTGCTCATCATGTCGTAGGCGATGAACTCGTTGAGGATGGTCTTGACGCCCATGAGCGCGCCCGCCGTGGACGCTTCGCTCCAGGGCACGCCGATGAGCCAGACGAACGGGCGCATGACGATCCCCACGATGCGCTGCAAGGTGACCGGGGCGCTGTGCTGGTATGGGATGAAGGCCAGAAGCTGGTTGATGAGCGAAACCAGGGCGATGAGCACGATGAGCATGGCGGCCACGTTCAACAGTACGGCGAGCCCGTCCTGGCCGCCCTTGACCACGGCGTCCATGGCGCCCGAGGCGTCGTTGGGCGAGGCCACGTCGCCCTCGGTCTTGTCCCCGGTCTCCGGGATCATGATCTTGGCGATCATGATGGCCGCCGGGACGCTGATGATGGACGCCACCAGGATCTGGCCCAGGGAGTTGGGGATGACCGGCTTCAAAATGGCGGCGTAGATCACCAGCATGGTGCCGGCGATGGTGGCGAGCCCGGTGGTCATGAGGGTGAAAAGCTCGCTTCGGGTCATGCGTTCGAGATACGGCTTCACGAACAGCGGCGCCTCCACCATGCCCACGAAGATGTTCACCGAAACGCCCACCCCCAGCGCCCCGCCGATGTCCATGGTCTTTTGCAGAAATTTCGAAATCATGCGCACGATGAACGGGATGACGCCCCAGTAGAAAAGCAGCGAGGACAACGCGCCCACCACCAGGATCAGCGGCAGCGACTTGAAGGCCAGAATGAAGGCCTGCCCGGGGAAGGACTCCGTAAAGGGCAAAGGGCCGCCGCCCAGATAGCCGAACACGAAGGTCGTGCCCTCGGTGGTGGCCGCATCCAGCGCCAGGACCAGACCGTTCAGGGCCAGGAAGGCTTTCTCGAAGATCGGAAGAGCACACGTCTGAACTCCAGTCACGGCTACATCTCG
>CALGYO010000203.1 GCA_937934715.1 uncultured Desulfovibrionaceae bacterium
ACCGAGATCTACACTCTTTCCCTACACGACGCTCTTCCGATCTGTCACGACCAAAGACATCCCGGCCAAAACGCCCGACGACCTGAAGGGCGCCAAACTGCGCTGCCCCGATCAGCCGCTCTACGTGCAGACCGTCAAGGCCATGGGCGCCAATCCCACCCCCATGGCCTTCTCCGAAGTCTACCTCGCCCTGCAGCAGGGCACTGTGGACGGCCAGGAGAATCCCCCCACCACCATCGTGAACATGAAGTTCTATGAAGTGCAGAAATACCTGATCAAGACAGGACACATCATCGCCGGCGTCATGCTGTGGACCAGGGATTCGTTTTTCACCGGTCTGCCCGAGGATGTGCAGAAAATCCTCGCCGAAGCCGCCGACGAAGCCATAGCCTGGGGCAACGACTACGCCTTCAAGCAGGAAGACGCCTATCTCGAAAAGCTCGGCTCCGAATATGGCATGACCCTCATCGAGCCTGACAGAGAGGCCTTCGTGAAGGCGGCGCAGCCGCTGCTCGACTCCTACGAGAAGGAATGGGGACCGGGACTGCTCGAAAAAGTCCGCGCCGTAAAATAGGTCTCCCCCGAGCCCCCCCAGGCGTAACGGAGCCGCAACACATCCCCCCCATCCGTGCAAAATGGCTCCGTTACGCCTTTTTCAACAGAGGAAGCCAATACGATGAATACCAGCAATCCGTCCATAAGCGTCCTGAAGAAGGCCTGCATCTTTTTGGGGAAAGTCGAAGATACGTTCTTGATGGCATGCTTCAGCATCATCGCCATAGCGCTTTTGATGCAGATCATCTTCCGATACTGTCTCAACTCGCCCCTTATCTGGACAGAGGAACTCTCACGCTATCTCCTTGTCTGGATAACTTTTTTCGGCATCAACTACGGATTGCGGCGCGGCAAGCATATTCAGATGGAATTTTTCTACAACAAGATTCCGAAACAATGCCAACGCCTCGTCACCATCCTGACCCAGTCCCTTCTTCTCTACTTCATGATCCTCCTGCTCAGTCCGACCATCGACTTCGTCAGGATGCAGATGAACATCGATTCCTCAGCCATGCAGGTCAGCATGGGCATCGTCTACATCGCTTTGCCCATCGGATTTTTACTTTCGTCGATTTCGTTGTTCCTCTCCACCCTGGAAACGCTGCGAAGCTTTGCACAGGCTTTCAAAAGGGGATAAGGCAATGCTGCTTACTTTTGGCGTATTCTTCCTGCTTATTTGCCTCAGGACGCCCATCGCGTACAGCCTGTTCGCCGGGTCCATGATCTATATGCTGACCAACGACGTGAACCTGATCATGGCCGCGCAGCGCCTGGCCATCGGCGTGGATTCCTTTCCGCTGATCGCCGTTCCCTTTTTCATCTTCGCGGGCAACATCATGAATTCGGCCGGGATCACCAAAAAGATCTTTTCCTTCGCCGACCATCTCGTCGGGCACCTCACCGGCGGCCTGGCTCACGCCAACATCCTGGGCAGCATCATTTTCTCCGGCATGTCCGGCGCGGCCATCGCCGACGCGGGCGGACTGGGCGCGGTCGAGCTGGAAGCCATGAAAGAGGGCGGATACGACGACGATTTCAGCCTGGCCATCACAGGCGCGTCCTCCATCATCGGCCCCATCATTCCGCCCAGCATCCCGGCGGTCATTTTCGCCGTCACGGGCAGCGTCTCCACAGGCAAGCTCTTTGCGGCCGGCATCCTGCCCGGCCTCATCATGGCCCTGATGTTGGCCGTCATGGTCTACTTCAAGTGTAAAAAGGCGGGCTACCGCAAACGGAGCAGGCCCAAGCCCGCCGAGATCCATCGATCCTTCAAGGACGCGTTTCTCGCCCTCATGGCGCCGGTCATCATCTTGGGAGGCATATTGCTGGGCATCTTCACGCCCACGGAAGCGGCGATCATCGCCGTGTTCTATTCGATCCTCGTCGGCCTGCTCTACAAGAGTCTGGATCTGCGCGATTTGCCGCGCATGATGAAGGAAACCCTCGACATCACCACCAGCATTTTCTTCATTGTGGCCGCCGCCTCGTTGTTCGGGCTCGTTCTCACCATCTCGCAGATGCCGCAGCATCTCGCCGCGAACTTCATGCAGTGGTTTCCCGACAAGTACAGCGCGCTGCTCATGATCAACCTGTTTTTGCTGGTGGTCGGTTTCTTCATGGAGCCCACCGCCGCGATCATGATCCTGGTTCCCATTTTATTGCCGATCACCGAGTCCCTGGGGATCGATCCCATCCACTTCGGCATCGTGATGATCCTCAACTTGATGATCGGTCTGCTGACTCCGCCGGTAGGCATGGTCCTGTTCGTGCTTTCCAGCGTGAGCGGCGTGCCCTTCGAACGCATCGCCAAGGCATCGATGCCTTATGTGCTCGTACTCGGCGTCGCGCTCATGTTCTTCACCTTCATCCCGCAACTCGTCATGGTCGTTCCGAACTATTTGTTCAATAACTGACGGATGCATTCCCCGTGACCGGGCCTGTCCGCCCCGCATGCCTTCCTGGCGAAGGCATGCGGCGGCCGGGAGCGGCCGGGAAAAAGGCGCGCCCCCTTCTTGCGCGGCGTTGTTGGGGACGAATGAAGACCTGCCATGAACGGAGCGCCCCTCTCCCCGGCGCCAAGGGGGAGAGGGGCGCGTGACATCGTGGCGTCCGGGACGGGGCGATGCGCCCGGACAAGGCCAAGGCTTGCCGGTCTCGTTCTATTTGACCACGATCAGCTCGTATTCCCGGCTTCCCAGGCCGATCTTGGCGGCGTGCTCCAGGCAGGTCCGCCATTCGGATTCCGGCGTGGAGTTGCTGAAATGGTCGTGGCGGTCGACGAAATCCAGCTTGGCCAGATTCTCGGCGAGTTGGCTGCCCGGAAGCGGCTTGGCCTTGAGACAGGCGTCCACGCAGGCCTGCTCCAGGGCCAGGGGGTCGAAGGAAGCGAACATGCCGATATTGGGCAGGATGGGCGCGTCGTTTTCACCGTGGCAGTCGCAGTTGGGGGAGACGTCCACGACCAATGAAATGTGAAAGTGCGGACGGCCGTCCACCACGGCCTTGGCGTACTCGGCCATGCGGCAGTTCAGCGACTTGACCGCCGCATTGTACTCGAAAGAAATGGCGTCGAAGTTGCATGCGCCCAGACAACGCCCGCAGCCCACGCACTTGTCCTGGTCGACGATCGTCTTCTTGGTCTCGGGATTGAAGTCCAGGGCGCCGTTGGCGCATTGCTTGAGGCACGCGCGGCAGCCTGTGCACCGCGCTTCGTCGATGGACGCTTTGCTGTCGCTGTGCTGCTCCGTCTTGCCCGCGCGCGAGCCGCACCCCATGCCGATGTTCTTGATGACGCCGCCGAATCCGGTCAGCTCATGCCCCTTGAAATGAGTCAGGCTGATGAACACGTCGGCGTCCATGATGGCCCGGCCGATCTTTGCCTCCTTCACGTATTCGCCGCCCGCCACGGGAACGGCGATGTCGTCGGAACCCTTCAGGCCGTCGCCGATCAGGATCGGGCAGCCCACGGTCAGCGGGGTAAAGCCGTTTTCCCAGGCGCACTCCATGTGTTCCAGGGCGTTTTTCCGCTTGCCCGGGTACATGGTGTTGCAGTCGGTCAAAAAGGGCTTGCCGCCGAACCCCTTGACCACGTCCGCCACGGCCCTGGCGTAGTTGGGGCGCAGGTAGCTGACGTTCCCCAGCTCGCCGAAATGCAGCTTGATGGCCACGAACCGGTTTTCCAGGTCCATGCCGCCGATCCCGGCCTTTTTGATCATTTTCTTGAGCTTGGCGGGAAGGCCGTCGCCGAAGGCCTTTGTCCGGAAATCCGTAAAATACACTGCGGCCTTGTCCATTTGTCTCCACCTTCTGTTGGCTGTTCTTCGTGGTGCGCGTTCGTTTCAGGCGGCATGATACCACCCGTCCGCCGCTGAGAAAAGCCTTGGCTTCCCCCCAGGGCGGACCGCTTCGCCGGTCCCGGGCCCAAGGCGGCGGATGCCGGCGCCGTTGCGCGCCCCGCGTTCTCGCCGGGACTTTCCAAACGGCGCTCTTTCTGCGAACGTCCCGTTTCCGACGGGCGCCGCCTCGCCGCGCTCTTTCACCTCAAGGAGGCCGCTCATGAACGTCAAAACCGGTCGCAACGATCCCTGCCCTTGCGGCAGCGGCAAAAAATACAAAAAATGCTGCATGGCCGCGCAACAGGCCAAGGGCGAGTCCCTGGCCGAAACCTACCTGAAACGCTACAACATCCGCCTGAAGACCCCGGAGCAGGTCGAAGGCATGCGCCGCTGCGGCAAGCTGGTCATGCGCACCTTCGACGTGGTGAGGGACTTGATCAGGCCCGGCGTGCGGACCGAGGAGATCAATCAGGCGGTCCACGACTTCACCATCCGAAACGGGGCGATTCCCGCGCCGCTCAATTATCAGGGCTTCCCCAAAAGCGTCTGCGTCTCGCCCAACGAGGTCGTCTGCCACGGCATCCCCGGCGAACGCGTCCTTTCGGACGGCGACATCGTCAACGTGGACATCACCAGCATTCTCGACGGCTACTACGCCGACTGCAACCAGACCTTTTTCGTGGGAACGCCCTCAAAGGAGGCGCGCAGGCTGGTGGACGTGACCCGGGAATGCCTGCGCCTGGGCCTGGAACAGGCCAGACCCGGCAACGTCGTGAACGACATCGCCGCCGCCATCCAGACCTACGCCGAGAAGCAGGGATGCTCGGTGGTGCGCGAATACATGGGCCACGGCGTGGGGCTGGACTTCCACGAACCCCCGCACGTCCCCCATTTCCGCTCCCGCTGGGGCGAAACGCCCCTGGCGCCGGGCATGACCTTCACGGTGGAGCCCATGATCAACCTGGGCGGCAAGGCCGTTCGCGTGCTCGACGACGGCTGGACCGCCGTTACCAAAGACGGCTCCCTGTCCGCCCAGTTCGAGCAGACCCTGGTCATTACGGAAACCGGATACGAAAGCCTGACCCCTTTCGCGCTGTAGCCGTTGCGGCGCTTCGCGGCCGTTTCCCGGGCGAGGGCGGACCCGTGAGGACCGCCCTCGCCGCTTGGCGTCAAGAGCCGGAGATGAAACCGGCGCTTTCCGCTCCCGGCTCTTTTCCGCCAGCAAGAGACCGGCGGGCGGTTCCCCGGCGGGCCGTACAAGCCCGGCCGCCCCGCGACGCCCAGCTTGCATGAGGGACTCGTCATAAGCGGCGCCCGCTGGCCGCCGGGGGCCTTTTGCGGCCGATACGCGCGGGGCGGCCCCAAGCCCGTCCCGCGTCCCGGCGCGGTCCCTTCCCCGGCCCATCGGGGAGGTTCTTGCCGATGACGGGGCGCGGCTTCCCGTCCGCGTCCGCCGCCGCCCGCGCCTCTTCCCAGGCCCGGTCCGCGCTGCCGGGCCTTTGTCTTCCCCCCCGATCACGAACATCCGCCCGCGCTTTCCCGCCCTTCCTTCGTCCACGCCGTCTACCCGCCGCGAACCTTCGCCGGAAAACGGGACCGTTTCGCCAAAACGTCCGCGTCCGCGTAACCTTGGCCCGCAACCCCCGTTTATACGGGAAACGCCCCGGGCGTTTTCTCTTTTTGTGAAGCGGTCCCAGCTAGCGCGCCATTATTGATATTGATGATCAAAATCAATTATGGCAAATGGAACAGGCCGGTCACGCAGCGGTCACCGGACGGGAGCAAAAGAAGCCAGTCCGACCGGGAGAAGAACCGGCTTACGCCGCGAAGAGACCATGAACCGCATAACGCCGGTAAAGCGCCCCACGTATCGCAAGGAAGCGACATGCGCCCTAAAGGAGCAGCAATGAAAAACATGCCCATTTCCCTGAAATTCGCCGTAGCGTTCGGCGTCATCATCGCCCTGTTCTTGATTCAAGGAGGCGTCTCGTATTGGAATTCCGAAGAGAATGAAGAACATATGGCCGAATTGACCGATGTGCGCATTCCGGGCCTGGAAGGCCTCATCGGCATGGTCGACAACCTGCGCCGGGTCATCGGCCTGCAGAGGACGTTCCTGTACCCCTCCCTGACATCCGAGCGCATCGCGTCCCTTACGCGCGAGATCGAGGACGCGCGAACCGGGTACGCGGCGGGCATGCGGCAATACGAGGCGCTGCCGAAAACGGCGGCCGAAGCGCGGCGCTGGGAGGACTTGCGGGCCCTGCTCGAACAGGCCAGAACCCTCAACGACGACGTCGCCGGCCTGGCCGGGGACTATCACAAGACGCGATCCCAGGAGAGCTACGACCGGATGGCCGCCCTCATGCTGGGCGACTCCGCGGAGACAAGCCGCAAGCTTTTCGCCCTGACGGAGGAGATCATCGCGGACGCCGTGGCCGAAAGCCAGAAAGCCGGGGTGGAATCCAAGGCGCACTCCCAATTCGGACGGCGGTCCGTCCTGGTGAGCGCGGCTCTGGCGTTGGCGATCATCCTTCCCCTTTCCTTCTTCCTCAGCCGGTCCATCGCCGTTCCCCTACGCAAGGGCAAGAAGATGGCCGAAGCCTTCGCCAAGGGAGATTTGTCCGGCAGGATGCGGCTCAATCGCCGCGATGAAATCGGGGCGCTCGGCCTCGCCCTGGACCACATGGCGGACGCCGTCGAGCGGCTGGTCCGCGATATCGCGGGCGCGGCGGACGCCGTGAGCCGTGGCGGCCTGCGCGGACGCCTGGACCCGGCCGGTCTGCACGGGGAATACGCCGCCCTGGCAGGCGCGCTCAACGGCATGCTGGAAGGCTTCATCACCGTTCTCGACGCCCTGCCCACGCCCATCATGATCCGCGACTCCCGCCGGACCGTCGCCTTCGTGAACCGCGCCGCCGGGTTCGGCCTGGCCGATCCCGCCCAGGCCGAGGGGCGCCAATGCAGCGATCTGTTTTGCGCCGAGGATTGCCGCAACGGGCGATGCGCGTGCGAGAGGGCCCTGGCCTCGGGCAGGCTGGAAAAGGGAACGACCATCGCCAGGCCCCATGACGGCATGGAGCTCGAAATCGAATACTCCGCCGTTTCGCTCGGCCAGGGGACGGTCATGGAGCACATCGTGGACCTGAGCGCGCTCAAGGCCGCCCAGCGCGAGCTGCTGCAACGGGCCGCGGACCAGCTTCAGGGCGTGGTTGAAAACGTGACCGCCGCATCGGAACAGCTTTCGGCCCAGGTGGAGCAGTCGCGCCGGGGGGCCCAGGAACAGGCCATGCGGGTCGCCGAAACGGCCACCTCCATGGAAGAAATGAACGCCACGGTGTCCGAGGTGGCGCGAAGCGCCTCCCACGCCGCCGCGACGTCCGAACAGGCTCACGGCAAGGCCGAGCAAGGCGCCGGCGCGGTCGAACTGGTCATCGCGGGCATCGTCGAGGCCAACGCCCTTTCCCTGCGTCTCAAGGAGGACATGACGTCGCTCGGCCAGGAGGCCGAAGGCATCGGGATGATCATGAACGTCATTTCCGACATCGCCGACCAGACCAACCTGCTGGCCTTGAACGCCGCCATCGAGGCCGCGCGGGCCGGCGAAGCCGGACGCGGGTTCGCGGTGGTCGCCGACGAGGTTCGCAAACTGGCCGAAAAGACGATGGAAGCCACCAGGCGGGTGGGCGACGCCGTGTGCGGCATCCAGAACGGAACCAAACGCAACGTGCGGCATGTGGAACTGGCCGGAAGCAAGATCGAGGAAGCCGCGTCCCTGGCCGAGAAATCCGGCCAGGCCCTGCGCGAGATCGTCACCCTGGTGGAGATGACCTCGGATCAGGCGCGGTCCATCGCCACGGCCTCGGAGCAGCAGTCGGCCGCGTCCGAGGAGATCAACCGGTCCATCGCCGCCGTGAGCGACATATCCTCCCAGACCGCCGAAGCCGCGCTGGAATCCGAACGGGCCGTGGAGAATCTTGCCCGCCAGGCCCAGGACCTGCGGGATCTGATCATGGAGATACAGGCGCGGGGAGACGGTTCCGGGCCTCGGACGCCGCTGGAAGACGCGGACTTCCCGGTTCCCGCCCTGCGGTTCGAACGCCGGTTGCGGGCCGCCGCGTAAACGGCCGGGAACGCGCGAATCGCGACGCGGCCGCCGGAGGCGTTTCCGGCGGCCGCCCTGCCGGCCGGTCGCGCATCAGGCGCCCTGGCGCTCCGTAAGCCGCCTGACGGCGTTGTCCTTCTTGCGCCTGGAAAGCTGTTCCACCTTGGCGACGGCCTCGGAGGCGTAGTTGGGGTTGTCGGACACGCGGTACTGCTCAAGGACGGAGCTGCGGGCGTCGGCCAGGATCGCCCGGCCCAGGGGCGTGCGGGTGATGACCGTGGTCCAGCCCTGCTCCGCGCCCACCCCGCCGAAGGACAGGTCGGCGAATTCGGCCGCGTAATCGTCGCAGTAGCGGCAGGCGGGCCGGATCATGAAGTCGAGCTTGTCGAAATCGATCTTCTTGATCTCCCCGTCCTTGGTGAAAATCTGGAGCCGCTCGCGCACGTTGATCTTCTTGATGTCGCCCCAGGAAAACCCGCCGATCCGCTCCAGACTCGCCTTCTCCGCGTCGCCGAACATGAAATTCTGGGTGCAGAACAGCCCCAGCACGTACTTGATAAGGTCCGAGGGCACGATGCCGAGGGCCTGCATCTTGCGCAAGGTGCGCACCTGGCAAGGCGTTCCCACGAAAGCCACCCGGCTTAAGGGCTCCTTGGCCAGGGCCCCGAAGGTCCGGATGGAGGGGGAATAGGTGGAATACTCGGCGTACTCGTCGCCGAAGACCTCCATGCCGTGGGACACGTCGTAATGGGATCCCGCCGCATCGAGAATCTGCTCGCGTGTTCTGGCCAGGGCGGGCTGGCGCTTGAAGGGCCCGGTCTGCCTGGCCACGATGGCCCCGTCGATGCGGCCCTGATCGAAAAGCCGCGCCAGAATGGCCGTGACCACGCCGCCGTCCGTGGCCGCTTCCCGGATATCCGGGTCCGCGGCCCGGGCCACGGTGGCGCCGATGACCGCGCCCATGGGTTCATGCCAGTTGACCAGGTTGCGCATCTCGTTGTCCAGTTCCTGGTTGACCGGGCAGATCATGTAGCAAATGCCGCACTCGATGCATTTTTCCGGATCCTTGTACCGGGGCCCGCCGTCGGGACCAAGCTCCAGCGCCCCGAAATTGATGGCGGAGCAAAACGTCACGCAGCCGCCGCAGCGATGGCACAGGCCAGGCTTTTGCACCTCTTCGATAAGATTGGTGAATGACTTCTCCATGACCGTTCTCCTTTTGGCGACGCAGAAGGTTGTTGTCCGTGGGGTCTGCTCTCGTAGAACAAGAACCGTTCCCCCCGGCGTTTGTCATGGAATTCCGGGGACAAGGAAAAGGGATCGCCAGAAAGGGGCGGGGAAATCCTGAAGAAGGAGGGAGAAAACGTCTTTCCAGGCTGGAATTGTATCATCCGCCAAGACCGCGTAGGGAACGGGTCTCGGTTTTTTCAGAAAACAATCATTATATCAACATGTTACATTGTAAAGGAGACGGCCGGGCCGTCCGGGCCGGGCAAGGCGAACCGTCTTGCGGGAAAAGACGGCCAGGGAAGCGGGCAGCCGGGTCAGCGTTCCACGCCGTAGTGCTTCATCAAGGCGTACAGCCTGGCCCGGGACAGGCCGGACAAGGCGCAGGCCCGCTGGACGCCGCCCCCCGCCACGCGCAGAAGCTCCGCCAGGTAGCGGCGCTCGATCCGGCCCAGGGCCTCGGCCCTGAAATCCTTGATGGTGGGGAAATTCGCCGGATCGAAGACGATGCGCTCCTCCATGAGGTCGAGATCCGTTCCCCGGGCGCCGCCGTCCACGGACATGCGGGCGATCATGGCCCGGATGTTGATGGGCAGGTGGCGGGGATAGAGCACGGGGTCGTTCTCGGCGGAAGCCAGGGCGCCGTCCAGGGCGTTCATGAGTTCGCGCACGTTGCCGGGCCACTGGTATTCCAAGAGGGCCCCCCAGAATTCCGGGGAGACGCGTTTTTGTCCGGCTCCCGTCTCGGCCATGCGCTTTTCCAGGAAATGGCGGGCCAGGATCTCGATGTCGCCGGTGCGTTCGCGCAAGGGAGGCAGCTCGATGAGGATGGCCTGGAGCCTGAAGAGCAGGTCCTGGCGGAACTCCCATCGGGCCGACATGGCCTCCAGGTCGCGGTTGGTGGCGGCCACCACCCTGAAATCGCTCTCCTCCTCCCGGGCGGCGCCCACGGGCCGGAAACGGCGTTCCTGCAGGACCCGTAAAAAGGCCTTCTGGATCTCCAGGGGCAGCTCGCCCACCTCGTCCAGGAAAAGCACGCCGCCGTGGGCCTGCTTCACGAGCCCCACGTGCCGCTTGTCCGCCGTGGTGAAGGCTCCCTTCTCGTGGCCGAAGAGCATGCTTTCCACCAGATGTTCGGGAAGCGCCGCGCAGTCCACCGCCACGAAGGGGCCGTTCGCGCGGGAGCTGTTCTCGTGGATGGCCCGGGCGAAGAGTTCCTTGCCCGTGCCGGTTTCGCCGGTGATGAGCGCGCTGGAGGCGCTCCTGGCGGCTCTGGCCGCCCTGGACAGGGCCGCCTCGATGGCCCGGCTGCGGCCGATGATGGCCCCGCGCTTGAAGGCCTCGGGGGGCTTCTGGACGGCTTTCTGGGCGTGGTATTCCACGGCCCGGATCACGGGCAGGCGGATCTTGTTCATGGTGGGCGGCTTGGTGATGTAGTCCCAGGCGCCGCTTTTGATGGCCAGCTCCGCCCCGTCCG
>CALGYO010000204.1 GCA_937934715.1 uncultured Desulfovibrionaceae bacterium
ATGACCTCGCCCGGGAGGCGAACGTCCATGCGCGCCGCGAAGCGCCGCTAAAAGTGTTTGAAAGGGGTCCAAGGGGTAACTGTTTCCAAAAAGCTTCCCCCTGGCCGCCGGAGGCGCAACCAGAGGGACGCCGCCTCTCGCGGGGCGTTTGGTGCGATCGGCGGCCGAATGGACTCCGGCGCTCCATGACCTCGCCCGGGAGGCGAACGTCCATGCGCGCCGCGAAGCGCCGCTAAAAGTTTTTGAAAGGGGTCCAGGGGGAAACTTTTTCCAAAAAGTTTCCCCCTGGCCGCCGGAGGCGTTCCCTATTCCGGTATCGCGGCGATGCAATCGAAACGGGACAGGGCCATCGGTTCGGAGAGCAGGCCTTCCAGTTTGGCGGGCAGCGCTTTCAGCTGAGGCGTTTGCATGTGGAAGTCCAGGGCTTCCTGGTCGCGGTATTTTTCGTAGAAGAGGAATCGTCCGGGGATGTCCGTCGAGCGATGAAACCGGTATTCAAGGGCGCCTTCCTCCTTGGCCGTCAGGGGGACCAGGGCCGCGAGGGTCTTTTCCAGTTCGTCTTCCTTGCCTTTGGCCGCCTGGAGGGCCGCAGTCAGAATGATCATGTCTTCATCTCCTTTATGCCGTATTGGCGCAAACGAGCATGCGGTTTTCCGGTCGGCTCGTATTGTAGAAATGCGTCAGCCCCCGGCCGTTATGAAAAAACGCCGCCGGGGTTTCGTTGGTGAATTCCTTGAATTCGCGGATGAAATGGGGTTGGTCGTAATAGCCTTCCGCAATCGCCGCGTCGAGGATGTTGGAGCCGTTGGCGAGCAGGATGGACCTGATGACGCGCTGCAACCGGACAAGGCGCAGGAACGCCTTTGGGGACATGTTCATGGCGGCCTTGAATTCCCGTTGGAACTGACGTGGACCGAGTCCGATCGCGGCCGCGACCCGCGAGGGCCTGGCATGGTCTGGCGCGTAATAGAGCAGGGAGGAGGCCTTGTCGATGGCGGCGTCCCGCTGACTTCGTTTTCGCAGGCGCCGCAGGAGCCAGGTTTCGGCCAGGACGACGCGCTGTGAAAAGGAAGAGGAGCCGGACATTGCGGAGCGCAGTTCACGAGCGTCTTTTCCAAGAAAGAGCGAGGCGTCGGGCAGGGGATCCTGGAGCGCGGCGATCTCCGCCAGGGGGACGGGGCTGAAATGCCTGAACGCTCCGGCGCGGAATCTGATGGCGAAAAAGCCCGTCTCCCCTCCTGGAGCAAGCTTTACGATATTCCTGCGCACGCAGAGGATATGGGCTTGCGGCGTGTGACGCGTCCCGCCGCTTTGGCCGCGAACGAGAAAAGGATCGGCGTAATGGAAGATGAGTTCCTTGCCGGTTCCGGGCAGGAGTTCGGGCAGGGCGGGGATGCGCGAGCGGGGACCTTCCCATGACCAGTACCGGTCCACGAACGGGAAGAGCGTTCCGCAGGGGAAGGCGCATCGTCGCGCGCCGGAGGGATGGGCGTTGTCAGTTTGCATCGATGGGATCATTTCTTTTCGCGCTTGGCGTCTCTGGCGCGGTTCTGAAGAAAATACAGGGAAGAGTCCAGGGGAAAACGCCTGTCGCGCGTGATCCCCTGGACCCCGGAAGAGCGTTCATCGGGACAAGGCCAAGGGGGCTCCAGCCGAATCGCCGCCGGTCATGTCTTCGATCAAGGTTTTCAGCTCCTGGCTTTGACCGGCCAGTTCCGCCACGGCGCGGGCGGCCTGGGACATGCCGTCAGCGGTCTCTTTCGAGATGGCGTTGACTTCCTCGATGGAGCGGCTGATCTGCTCGCTGGCGGCGGATTGTTCTTCGCTTGCGGCGGCGATGGCCCGGACCTGGTCCGAGGCGCCTTCCACCATGTGGACGATGGCGTTCAGGGCTTCGCCCGACTGGCCGGCGAGCGATGCGGCGTCGCCGATGGCCTGGACGGAACGGTCCACATTGACCATGTTCTTGCGGGTCCCGTCCTGGATGCCTCGGATGGCGTCGCCCACTTCCTTGGTGGCGTTCATGGTCTTTTCGGCGAGCTTTCTGACCTCGTCGGCCACCACGGCGAAGCCCCGGCCGGCTTCGCCGGCCCGGGCGGCCTCTATGGCGGCGTTTAAGGCCAGAAGGTTGGTCTGGTCGGCGATGTCGGAGATGACGGACATGATCCGGCCGATGCCTTCAGCCTGCTCGCCGAGTTTGACCATGTCTTCCTTGAGCGCGGCGGCCTGGCTCTGGGCTTCCACTATGCCCGCGACCACCTGGTTGACGATGTCGGCGCCTCCCTTGGCCGTTTCCCTGGCGTTGTCCGAAATTTCGGCGGCGGTCGAGGCGCTTTTGGCCACTTCCATGACCGTGGCGTTCATTTCCTCCATGGCCGTGGCGGTTTCGGCGGCCCGCTGGGCCTGGACCCCGGCGCCTCTGCTCGATTCCTCGATCTGGGCGGAGAGCTCTTCCGAGGCTGAGGTGGTGATCTCGGCCACATGCCGCAGCCTGATCGCCGCCTCCTCCATGGCCTCGCTTTTGGCCACGGCCTGGGCCTGGGCTGTTTCCGCCTCGATCATGGCTTCCTGGGCCTTGGCGGCGGCTTTTTCCGCTTCTTCCGTCTTGGCGCCCGCTTCCAGAATGCGGGCTTTCAGAGTGGCGACCATCTTGCGAAGGCTGTCGGCCAATCGTCCGATCTCGTCTTTCTGGGCGATGTCCAACCGGCCGTCCAGGTCGCCTTCGGCCACGCTTTCCGCGAAAGCGAGGCTGGTAAGAACCGGCCGGGTGATCCCCCTGGCGATGAAGAAGGAAAGGAATGTCCCGATGATCAGGGCCAGAATCAGTCCGCCGAGCATGACGTTCCGGGCCGCGTCCAATTGACGCACGCCGCTCATGGAGACGTCCTTGACGTTTTCCATCCCGGCGACGGCCATGCGCTTGGATTCCTCCATGATGAGTCCGGCGGCCTGGCCGCTTTCCTCATTGAGCTTACCTAGGCTCAGCCAGTCGTTCATCAGGATCTGCATGGCTTTCTTGTAGCGCATGACGTTTTCCTGAATCGCGGCCAGGGATTTCAGGTCCTCTTCTTCAAGGGTGATGTCCTTGAGCTGGAACAGGTTTTTGAGAATTCCGGCGAATTGCGTCAGCGCCTCCTGCATGATCCCCGGATCGTTGGCCGCCTGGGCCTTGAAATTCTTGATGCGGATTTCATCCACTATTCTCAGGGATTCTGCGATGAGGTTGATTTTTTTCAAGCGCGCTTGCAACGCCTGAACCGCAGAAAGACGTTCGATCTCATTGGTGAATTTCACGTTTTGACTCTGAAGATATTCCGTGGCGTTTTTGACCAGGGCCAGAGCGGAAGCGTTCATCTTCTCTCGAAGACCTTGAATTTCTTTGATGATCGCTTCGATTTTTCCGGAGATTTCCCCATATCCGGCCAATTGCGCGTTGATTGTCTCCGCGCTTTTCTTGAGGTGAGACAGCCTGGGGTATTGCGTCGCGTGAGCGTTGACGGCGTCCAGATACTCCTTGAGCCGCGCAAGTTCCTGGATGGAGGTTTGCCGGTACGCCGGATTCTCGCTCAAACTGAATCCCTGCATGGCGGAGGTCAGCATCTGGACATGGCGTTCAATGTCGTTGGCGAAGCCGACTTCAGGAATATCTTCCGCGGCCATGCTCTTCGCGTTGGACGACACGCCGCGCATGCTGAGGACGGCCATGGCGCCAAGAGCGCAGACGATGATCAAAAGAGCGCTGAATCCCATTCCGATTTTCAGGCCAAGACGTAAGTTCTTCACAACGCACTCCATTTGTGAAAGGTGTGGCGTATACTGGAACGCTTTACGACGAAAACGCGTCTGTATGATTGTGGATATCAAAAGCGTCATCAAAGAGAAAGCCTGTCGCTTTCATCACGCATTCCATGATGGACATTATGCAAAAAACGCAAAAATATGACTGCCTGTCGTAAGCGCCGGGAGGCGGGTCCGGCCGTTTGGGCCGGTTATCGGAGCGAAGAGCCGGGAAGGGGAGATGTTCCGGAGGATGCGCCGGATAGACTTACCATAATGGCAAAACCGGAAGAGGCTACAGCCGATTTTGTCGCATTTCGGCGAAGAGGCGTTTGCGGGAGGGCCGGAAGGGGGCGCGCCGTCCGCGGATGGAAACGAAGGCCGGGGAAAGCGCGCTTTCCCCGACCCTCGGAAAGCCGTTATTCCGTTTTATCCGTTGAGCGCCAGCCGTCTTTGTCCTGGCAACGCCTTGGCGGCGCCAGCGCCGCCCGCGGTCATGTCCTCGATCAGGGTCTTGAGCTCCTGGCTTTGCCTGGCCAGCTCCATGACGGCCTGGGCGGCCTGGGACATGGCGTCGGCGGTCTCATTGGAGATGACGTTCACGTCCTCGATGGAGCGGTTGATTTCCTCGCTGGCGGCCGATTGCTGTTCGCTTGCGGCGGCGATGGCCCGGACCTGGTCGGCGGCGCCTTCCACCAGTTGGACGATGGCGTTCAGGGCCTCGCCAGATTCGTTGGCCAGCGCGGCGGCGCCGCTGATGGCTTCGACGGAGCGGTCCACATTGTCCATGTTCTTGCGGGTCCCGTCCTGGATGCCGCGTATGGCGTCGCCCACTTCCTTGGTGGCGGTCATGGTCTTCTCGGCGAGTTTTCTGACCTCGTCGGCGACCACGGCGAAGCCGCGACCGGCCTCGCCCGCCCGGGCGGCCTCGATGGCGGCGTTTAGGGCCAACAGGTTGGTCTGGTCGGCGATGTCGGAGATGACGGCCATGATCCGGCCGATATCCTCGGCCTGGGCGCCGAGGGCGCCCATGTCTTCCTTGAGGGAAGCGGACTGGCTCTGCACCCCGGCGATGCCCGCGACCACCCGGCTGACCACGTCCGCTCCCTCCTTGGCCTTGCTCCTGGCGTTGTCCGAGATTTCGGCGGCGGCCGAGGCGTTTTTGGCCACCTCCATGACCGTGGCGTTCATTTCCTCCATGGCCGTGGCCGTTTCGGCCACGCGCTGGGCCTGAACGCCCGCGCCCGTGCTCGATTGCTCGATCTGTGCGGAAAGCTCCTCCGAGGCCGAGGTGGTGACTTCGGCCACGCGTTGCAGTCTGCCCGCCGCTTCCACCATGGCCTCGGTCTTGGCCACGGCCTCGGCCTGGGCCTTTTCCGCTTCCCGCATGGCCTGATTGGCCTGCCCGGCGGCTTTTTCCGCCTCGTCGGACTTGGAGTGAGCCTCCAGGATGCGGGTTTTCAGGTTGGCGACCATTTTGCGCAGGCTGTCGGCCAATCTTCCGATTTCGTCTTTCTGGTCGATGTCCAGGCGGCCTTCCAGGTCGCCTCCGGCCACTTTTTCCGCGAAGGCGACGCTTTGGAAGATGGGCCGGGTGATGGCCTTGGCGACGATGACGGAAAGGAACGCGCCGAGGAGCAAGGCGGCGGCCAGACCGATGAGCATGGCGGTCTGGGCGGCGCGCAAGTCGCCGACGCCATCCTTCGAAAGGGCGTTCAACGTGTTCATGCCCGCTTGGGCCATGTTCTGGGATTTCTCGAGAATCCGGACGGCCGTCTCGTTGCGGCTGGCGTTGAGTTCGGCAAGCCTGGTCCAGGCGGCCAGCATGCGGTCCATATCCTCTTTATAACGCTGGGCGTTTTTCACGATGGCGTCCAGGGCTTGCAGGTTCACTTCCTGCTTGGTGATTCCTTTGAGACTGTTCAGGTTGTCCGCGATCCCGATAAAGGCGGACAGGGCATTGCGCATGATCACGGGATCGTTCAGCGCCTGGGATTTGTAATTCTTGATCATGATGTCGTCGATGAAGCGCAGGATTCCGGAGATGAGATTGATTTTGTCGAGCCGGGTCTGGAAGGCTTCGGAAGCGGAGAGCATCATGATTTCCTGCGAAAAACTGGCATATTGGTTTTCGAGATAGATCGTGGCGTTGTTGGCCAGTTCGGCGGCGTGCGCGTCCATTGTTTTGCGGATGTCTTGCAGTTCGTCAATGACGGCGCTTGTTGCGGTCGCCTTCATTTCGTAGTCCTCAAGCTGGGCGCGGGCTGCGCTCTCATCATCCTTGAGTTGCTGGAGATTGTCGAATCGAGCGGCATGAGCCTTAGCCGAGTCCAGAGACTGCTTGACCTGGGCCAGCTCCTGAAGGGCTTCCTGCTTGAAGGACGGGTTCTCGCTCAACGAGTAGCCCCGCATGGCGTACATGAGAAGCTGGGAGTGCCGTTCAATGGCGTTGGCGAAGCCGACTTCCGGAACGTATTCCTCGGCCATGCTCTGGGCGTTTACCGACGCGCCGCGCATGCTCAAAATGGCCAAAGCGCCCAACGCGAAGGCGATGAGCAGCATCAGGCCGAATCCCAGTCCGATTTTCAGGCCAAGCCGCACGTTTTTCACTGCATACTCCATTGATGAGAAAAAGGTTATGAATGAAACGCTTTTTGAGACGGTTCGCCGTTTCAAGCGGACGTCGCATAGCAAAATTGCGGGTGAAAAGATAGGGCGCTCATGGAAGGAAGATGGGAGGATATAGGCTGGTTGAAGAAAGGCCGCAAAAAAAATGGCGGAAGCGGAGCGGGCCGAAAACGGCAAGGGCGCGTTTGCCTGGATGTCCTGGGAAAGGGCGTTTCGTTCCCTGTTGCGCGAAGAGGCTCCTTCATTTCTTCGCGAGGAGCGCCATCGATCAAAAGCGCTCCGGGGGCCGCGACATCCGGCGCGGCGTTTCTTCGGGAAAGGCGGGCCAGGGGGAAGGAAACGGGAGACTTCCCCCTGGCCGCGCCTGGCGGTTATTTTATCCAAAGAGCGCCAGACGTTTTTGTCCTGGCAGCGACTTGGCCGCGCCCGCGCCGTCCCCGGTCATATCCTTGATCAGGGTTTTGAGTTCCTGACTTTGCCTGGCCAGCTCCGTGACGGCCTGGGCGGCCTGGGACATGGCGCCGGCGGTCTCGCCTGAGATGACGTTCACGTCCTCGATGGAACGGTTGATCTCCTCGCTGGCGGCCGATTGCTCTTCGCTTGCGGCGGCGATGGCCCTGACCTGATCCGCGGCGCCTTCCACCAGCCGGACGATGGCGTTGAGGGCCTCGCCCGACTGGTTGGCCAGCAGGGCGGCGCCGCTGATGGCTTCGACGGAGCGGTCCACATTGTCCATGTTCTTGCGGGTCCCGTCCTGGATGCCGCGTATGGCGTC
>CALGYO010000205.1 GCA_937934715.1 uncultured Desulfovibrionaceae bacterium
GGGCGTATCCGCGCGGCCGGTGGCGTCGTAATTCAAAGCAGATACGCCGCCCCCGCCCGCGCGGATACGCCCCAGGGTCTGGGTTACGCGGTTTGGAGCTGCGAGATAAAGAGGGAGCTGATTTTACGGATGGTTACGATCGGGTACGACTGCGTACGGAAAATTTGATTCAGAAAAATGCGCTGGAACGGCGGTTAAAAGAACGCCCTTGCTTGAGCTGCTTAAAAATTTAAAGCGTATTACTAAGGCGATACGAGGTCGTCTGGGAATTCCCGATTGTTCTAAGCGCAATTTTGCTGCATCAATATATTCAACATCGCGAGAAATATTCTGGCAATACCATCCTACCCCAAAGGTTACGGAGGACATCGTCATGATACTTCGTGAAAAGCCTTTTGTCTTCATCGCCTGTCTACTTCTCGGCCTGCTTTTCGCCGGTCACGCTCTCGCCGAAAACGCGCTGAACAGCGCAGCTGGCAATCCAAAACTACGCGGCGCCGATTCCGTTTTGGAGAAAATGCGCCAGGGCGCGTCCCAAGGCAAATTCATCGTCATGCTTAAGGCTTCGAAAAACGCCGCACGTGATTTCTCCACCAAGGAAGGCAAGGCGCAGGTCAGCGCCAGGACGGCCGCCGCGCTCGACGCCTTTCTCAACCGGAAGAACGCTTCGGAAGTCGGCAACGTCAGCAGGCGCTTCACATACATGCCCGGTTTCGCCGCTTCTTTGACAGCCGAACAGTTGGCTGCGCTTCTGGAATCGGAGGCGGTGGACTACATCGAAGAAAACAATATCCATACGCTTCATCTCAGACAGGGCGTCCCGCTTGAAAACGCCTTGAAGACCCGGCCCCAGTTTTCTGGGGAGCGCGTCTCCGTGGCCATCGTCGATACAGGCGTCGATTACAACAACGTCTATCTCGGCGGGAAGCCCATAGGCGAAAATACCGTAGTCATCGGCGGGCGTGATTTCGGCTTGGACAAGGATGATCCCATGGATACGAGCGGGCACGGCACGTCCTGCGCCGGGATCGTGGCCGGGACCATCGGCGATACGGGCGATTATATCGGCGGCGTGGCCCCGGGGGCGAAAATCTACGCCCTCAAGACCTCCGACGCTAAGGGCGATTCCAGCGACGACGCGATCATCGCGGCGTGGGAATGGAGCATAACGCACCAGGATGATGCGCCGGAAAGCCCCATTATGATCATAAGCGTGAGCCTGGGCAGTGGATACTACCAATCGGCCTGTGACGACGAGCAAGAGGCTCTGGCCACGGCGGCTGAGCATGTCCGGGATGCGGGCATCACCCTTTTCGTTTCGGCGGGCAATGAAGGCTATTGCGACGGCTTGGGCTCGCCGGGTTGCCTGTCCTCCGTTATTTCCGTGGGAGCGGTCTACGATGCGGCTTTTGGCGTAACCGGCGCCTGCGTGGAAAAGGAATCCTGCGTGGCCGTGGCGGAGCCTGACTGCGAGTCGGGCTACTACGCCGAAGATACTTCAGAGGCGGACAAAGTGACCTCGTACTCGGATTCCGCATCCTTTCTCACGCTCTTCGCCCCGGCCGATCAATGCTACACCCTGCAATGCGCGGCCAAGGGGTCGACGTTCAATACGGAATTCGGCGGAACTTCGGCGGCCTGTCCCTATGCGGCGGGCGCGGCGGCGGCATTGCAAAGCGCCGCCGCAAGGTTGACCGGCGCCTACCTGACCCCGGCCCAGATAAAAAATATCCTGACTTCCACGGGGGACGATGTGACGGACCCGAAAGCCTCGGTAACCAAGCCTCGCGTCGATTTGCTGACGGCCATCAATGTCCTTCGAAGATCCTTCAATCTCACTCCGCTGGACATCCCGGCGGCCATACGGGCGAAAATCTATTAGTCCGTATTCCCCGAGCATGTATGGAAAGAGACGGTACGGGGTTTGGCGTACGCCAGGTCCCGTACCGTCTCATTTTTCAGGGGGCGGCCAGCGTATGCGAAAAAGAAAAGCCGGGAAACGGCGCCAGACGCTGCTTGCGAAACTATCTGGAAAAAATGGTGCTAAATGAAGATCAGGCGCTAAGCTATGCGTGGAGCGCCTGTGTGAGATGGAATTCGGAAAAAAGGAGTCAAAGGCATTCATCCGCAATAGAACCAATATGCTCGCAAGGTGCAAACATACTGCTGGACCATGTTCGCCAAGACCGCGTAGAATGCGTCGCAAGACTCGTAAAAAAAGAGGAGGCCGTATGCGAGCCAATACGATTCTTGCTTCGGTTGGATTCCTTCTGGCCTGCGTAAGCCCGGGCTGGGCCTGGACCATCCCTTCGACAGGGATTACGGCGTGCTACGATATGACGGGCGGGATCGATTGCCCCTCGCCCGGGCAGGCGTACTACGGGCAGAACGGAAACTATCCGGGACGGACCCATGCGTTTCAGGACGGCGGAGACGTTGTTACGGACCTGATCACCAAGCTTGTCTGGCAAAAAACGCCGGATGGCGCGTTGCGGAGCTGGGATGACGCGGCCGCCTATTGCGAGGGGCTTGAACTCGACGGGCAAACCGGTTGGAGGCTGCCCTTCCAGCGGGAACTGGTCACCATCATCGACCATGCCGCGTCCAAGCCCGCCTTGTATCCCGCGTTCGGCGGAGAAAACGGCAAGTATTGGTCCGCAACCCCCTATCTCGGCTACGAAGGGGCGGCATGGTACGTCAATTTCGCCTATGGGGTTTCCGAATTCCAGGGGACGCAGGAGACGTATATCACGCGGTGCGTGCGGGGACAGGCGTTGGCCGAATCCTCGTTCACCGTCACGTCGAACCGGGTGACCGACGCCACGACGGGATTGGTTTGGGAACGGACGCCCAGCGCCGCCGGGATGACCTGGCCCGAGGCGCTGGCCTATTGCGAGGCCCAGACCACGGACGGCTTTTCGGACTGGCGTCTCCCCAATGTCATGGAATTGCGCACCATCGTGGACTATACGCGCTTCATGCCGGCCATCGACACAGCGGTTTTCGAGGAGACAGGGGAGATCCACTGGACGGGGTCCACCTGCGCCAATGTTCCCGTCGTGGCCTGGGGCGTGGATTTCTCCACCGGGTTCTCCGCCAACAACGACAAGACCTCCGATGGGTTGCATGTCCGCTGCGTTCGCGGGGGAGAGGCGTCTTTGCGCCCGGCGGCGACGGACCTGCTTTTGCTGCAATAGGCCGCGTTTTGAAAGGGCCCGGGCCCGCGCCCGGCTCCGCAGCGTATTGACAACGCCTTATTCCTGAGGCCGTTGGAAAGGTTCGAGCGCAAGGCGCGAAACAAATCAGCCCCTCGCGTAGTTACTACGCGAGGGGCTGATTTGTTGAAGCAACGTAGCGATCGGACCTTTGCCGGCGGAGTGAAGGGCCGGGCCCGCGCCCGGCTCCGGTTGGGCGTACTGCATGGAAACGCCGCGCAATGACGCGGGTCAGTCCGTCATGGCCTCGGCCACGGCCACGGCTACGGCCACGCTGGCGCCCACCATGGGATTGTTGCCCATGCCGATGAATCCCATCATTTCCACGTGCGCCGGGACCGAGGACGATCCCGCGAACTGGGCGTCGGAATGCATGCGGCCCATGGTGTCGGTCATGCCGTAGGAGGCTGGTCCGGCCGCCATGTTGTCCGGATGCAGGGTCCTGCCCGTGCCGCCGCCCGAGGCCACGGAAAAATATCTGCGCCCCGCGTCCACGCATTGCTTCTTGTAGGTCCCGGCCACGGGATGCTGGAACCGGGTGGGGTTGGTGGAATTGCCGGTGATGGAGACGTCCACGCCCTCCATGGCCATGATGGCCACGCCTTCCATGACGTCGTCAGCGCCGAAACAGCGGATGTCGCCCCGGTTTCCCGTGGAATAGGCGATCTCCTTTTCCACGGCCAGGTTCCCCGTGGCGTAGTCGAACCGGGTTTTCACGTAGGTGAAGCCGTTGACCCTGGAAATGATCTGGGCCGCGTCCTTGCCCAGGCCGTTCAGGATGGCGCGCAGGGGCGTCTTGCGGGCCTTGTTGGCCGAACCGGCGATGCCGATGGCCCCTTCGGCCGCGGCGAAGGATTCGTGACCGGCCAGGAAACAAAAGCACGCGGTCTGTTCATGCAGCAGCCTGGCCGCCAGGTTGCCGTGCCCGAGCCCCACCTTTCTGGCTTCCGCCACGGAGCCCGGAATGCAAAAGGCCTCCAGTCCCTCGCCCAGGGCGGCGGCCGCCTCGGGGGCGGTTTTCGTGTTCTGGGCGATGGCCGCGGCCGCGCCCAGGACATAGGCCCAGCAGGCGTCGTCGAAGCATATTTCCTGGATGCCGCGAACGATGGCCGGAACGTCGATGTTTTTGGCCTCGCAGGCGGCTTTGGCCGCGTCCAGCGAGGCGTAGCCGTATCGGGACAGCACGGCGCCGATCTTGTCGATGCGTCTGTCGTAGTTTTCGAACCGTTCCATGGCCGCTCCCTTATTCCCGCCTGGGGTCGATGGTTTTCACCGCCTCGGCGAAGCGGCCGTACGCGCCCGTCGCCTTCGCCAGGGCCTCGTTGGCGTCCAGGCCCTTCTTGATCATGTCCATCATCTTGCCCAAATGCGCGTATTTGTAGCCAATGATCTCGTCGCATTCATTGAGGCCCAGTTCCAGGATGTAGCCCTCGGCCAGGTCCAGATAGCGGGGACCCCTGGCCAGTGTGCCGTAGGTCGAGCCCACCTGGCTGCGCAGGCCCTTGCCGAGATCCTCCAGCCCCGCGCCGATGGGCAGGCCGCCCAGGGAGAAGGCCGTCTGGGAACGGCCGTAGGCGATTTGCAGAAACAGTTCGCGCATGGCCGTGTTGATGGCGTCGCAGACCAGGTCCGTGTTGAGGGCCTCCAGGATGGTCTTGCCCGGAAGGATTTCCGCCGCCATGGCCGCCGAGTGGGTCATGCCCGAACAGCCGATGGTCTCGACCAAGGCCTCCTCGATGACGCCCGCCTTGACGTTGAGGGTGAGCTTGCAGGCGCCCTGCTGGGGGGCGCACCAGCCGACCCCATGGGTCAGTCCGCTGATGTCCTTGATTTCCTTAGCCTTGGTCCAGAGACCTTCCTGGGGGATGGGGGCTGGTCCGTGATCGGCGCCTTTGGCCACGCAACGCATGGCGGCCACATCCTGGGCGAGTTCCATGGGTTTCTCCTTTGCCAGGACGGCGCATGGTCTGTCCGGCCGATGTCCTGGCCATTATGTTGTCGCCGGATTGCCCAAGGAGGTCAAGGGCGCGGGCCCGGCTGGAGAAGAGCCGTCTGGCTCCCGACGTTGACACCTAAGGCGTGGACGGTTACTATGTTAACGGTTTTTGGGAATGAAACATGGGGAAGGACGTATGCAAGGCTATTTGCTCACTTTTTACACCCAGAAAAATCGCGGGCACGCGGGCGTTTCCCTGGCGGAATGGATCGTCGGGGAGGCCAGGCGGCTGGGCGTGCGCGGGGCCACTCTGGCTGGCGGCTCGGAAGGCTTCGGTCATGACGGCCGTTTTCACTCGGACGGTTTTTTCGATCTGGAGGACAAGCCCCTGCAGGTGGTTCTGGCCGTGACGGAGGAAGAGCTCGAGAAGCTCATGGCCAGCATCAGGGAGCAAAACCTGCGCGTGTTCTACACCAAGGCGCGCATCGAATTCGGCTATACCTGCGACGCGTGACAAAGCGCCTTCAGCATTCCCCGCCGCAAGCCGTAACATTCTGGCCGCAGGTTCTGGCCGCGCCCGCATCCACCCTCTTCGCGAAAGCGAACCGCCCCGTGGTTGTCCAAACGCCATCCTTCGCGCCGTAACTCGAGAGGTTTTTTCATGATCGGTCCGTACGTCAACGGCGCCGCCCTGATCGTGGGCAGCGTTGCCGGGGCCATGCTCGGCCCCAGGCTCGGCAAGAATCTGCGCGCGAGCATGCCCCTGGTCTTCGGCTGCGCCTCCATGGGCCTTGGGGTGGCCATGATCGTCAAGGTCAAATTCCTGGCGCCCGTGGTTCTGGCTTTGGTCCTGGGGTCGCTTCTGGGCGAGCTGGTCCAGCTGGAGTCCGGCATCCAGAAGGCGGCCGGAAGGGCGCGAGGCTGGATCGAAAAGATCACCAAGCCCGCCGGGGACGTGAGCCAGGAGGAGTTCCTGGACAAATACGTGGCCATCGGCGTCCTGTTCTGCGTCAGCGGCACGGGGGTCTACGGCTCCATGAGCGAAGGCATGAGCGGCGATCCCACCTTGCTTGTGGTCAAGGCCATCCTGGACCTCTTCACCGCCCCCATCTTCGCCTCCACCCTGGGGTATTCGGTGGGCCTTCTGGTCATCCCCCAGTTCGTGGTCCAGACCTCCCTGTATCTGTGCTCCACCCTGATCATGCCGCTGACCACCCCGGAGATCATGGCGGATTTTTCCTCCTGCGGCGGGCTCATCATGCTGGCTACGGGCTTTCGTATCTGCGGCATCAAGCAGTTTCCCGTGGCCAACATGATCCCCTCCCTGGTCATGATCATGCCGCTGTCCTGGCTGTGGGCCAGGTATTTCGGGTAGGAGGCGCCTTTTTCCTCCCGGCGGGGAGGCGATTTTCCAGCGCCCGGGGAAGATTCGCGAATCGCCGAAAGGCATGGGCTTTGCTTCGCCGTCTGGCAAAGACAACCTCGATTGCGGGAGGCGGGTCATGCTGACGGCGACGTTTGTGGGCGGGATGATCGCGGGAATCGTCATCGCGCTGCTGGTGAACGAGATCAGGCGATGCGTGACGGGAAACCGGGCGTATTAGCGTGGCGTTCCTGAAAACCGGGAATCACCCTATTCCAGCGTCTTCGGCGTCCGGGGGCGCTCTTTTCGCGAGCGCGACGGCGGACGCCGGGGGAATGGTCAGGCGCGGATGTTGACGATGCCGCCCAGATCGATCTCCACGTGGCCGCCAAGCTCCACGTCCACCCGGCCCGCCGTGGGATCGGTCTGTACGGCGCCCGCCGGGCCGATGCTGACCGCGCCCGGAGGACCGGCCTCGAAATGGCCGGGAGGGGAGCCCTGGACCTGGGAGGCCGGACCGGCCTCGGTATGGCCCGCCGGGGTGACCGCTTCGGACATGGCCTTCTCCACGCGCCCGCTCCGCATGCCTGCGCATGCGGGGTGATGGCGTCTTTCGTTTCTTTCCTCTACATCTCATCGCCAGGCGGCTTCTTGTCAAGACGCCGGGCGCGTACGGACAGGGCGGCGCGTCCGCGAACCCGCGCTCACGCGTCCGCAGTCACGCGCTCACGCGCCTATACCTTCTTATCGGCCGGATCAGGCGATTCTTAACGCCGCCGGCATGGAGCCTCGCATGCGGTATCGCTCGTTCGGGCAAAAGCTTCCCGCCCCCCCCCGCGTCTCCGAGATCGGCTTGGGAACCTGGCAGCTCGGGGCGGGCTGGGGCCGGGTGGCCGAGGCCGACGCCCTGGCCGCGCTTGGCGCGGCTGCGGACGCCGGAACGACCTTCATCGACACGGCGGACGTGTACGGCTACGGCAGGAGCGAGGCGTTCATCGGCCGTTTCCTGCGCGAACGTCCGGGCGAGCGCTTTTTCATCGCCTCCAAGGCCGGGCTGGCGAAGCCCCTGGACGATCCCAAGGCCTTCAGCCTCGGAGCCCTGCGCGCCCACGTCCTGGGCTCCCTCGATCGCCTGGGGCTGGAGCGGCTGGACCTCTTGCAGCTGCACACCATCCCCCGCGAGATCCTTTTTCACGGCGAGGCGCTGGGCATGCTGGCCGCACTCAAGGGCGAGGGGCTCGTCCGGTACGCCGGGGCCAGCGTGAAGACCCTGGAGGAGGCTTTTTTCTGCCTGGAAAAGGGGGTGGACTCCCTGCAGATCATTTTCAACGTCTTTCGCCAGGAGGCGGCCGAAACCCTCTTTCCGGCGGCCCAGGAAAAGGGGACGGCCATCATCGTCCGCACCCCCCTGGCCAGCGGCCTTCTCGGAGGGAAGCTGAGCGCGGCCACCACCTTCGCCAAGACCGACCATCGCCGCTTCAACCGCAACGGCGAATATTTCCACGTGGGCGAGACCTTTTCCGGCCTGCCCTTCGAAAAGGGGCTCGAGCTGGCCGCTGCGTTCAAGGCCATGCGTCCCAAAGGCGTGACGCCCGCGCAGCTGGCCCTGCGCTTCATCTTGGACCACCCGGCCGTGACCGTGGTCATCCCCGGCGCACGAAACGCGCGTCAGGCGGCGGCCAACGCTTCGGCCTCGGACCTGCCCCCGCTTTCCCCGGAAACCATGGACCGGTTGCGGACGTTTTACCGGGAGGCGGTCTCGCCCCACGTGCGTGGGGAGCGCTGAGGCGCGAACGGCGTTGGCGGACTGGCGCGAGGCCTCGCCTCACGCGCGGGGCGCTGGATGGATGCAAGCTCGTTGGGACGAAAGCGCGCTGTCCGGTGATGGCCCGGAGCGGTTCGATGATGACGGGGGTACGGCCGGGGGGAGGCAGGGACGGAGCCGCCTTGACAATCCCGGCTCGCCGGGCTCTTCTTACGGCGCAGGCAAAGAGGGAGGACGGATGCGATGAATCGGCGGCGTTTTCTGGGAACGTCTCTGGGCGCCCTGGCGGCGATTCTGGCCGCGGGCGCGTTGCCCGGCGCCGTTTACGCCGCGCGCGGGGCGAAGGTGAGCAAGGCCGCGCCGGTTTCCCGGCTGGCCGTGGTCTTTTTGCGCGGCGGACTCGACGCCCTGAGCGCGCTGCCGCCCTATGACGATCCCTTGTATCTCAAAGCCCGTCCCACCCTGGCCGTTCCCGGACCGGGCAAGCCCGGCGGCTGCGTCGATCTCGGCGACGGGCTCGGCATGCATCCGGCCCTGGCGCCGCTTGAGCCCTATTGGCGCGACGGCAGGCTGGCCTTCATCGAGAGCTGCGGTTTCACGGACGCGCCCCAGGACCACGAGGGGGCGCGGCGGCTTTTCGAGGAGGGCGATCCCTCGGGCAAGAGCAAAAGCGGCTGGATGAACCGGCTGCAAAACGCCCTGGGCCCGGTCAAGGGCGCTCCGGCCATCTCCTTTTCGCCCAAACGGCCTTTGATCCTGAAAGGCCCCCTGTGGACGCGCAATTACCTGACCCGGGGCAAGACGGCGCTTCCCGCCGGGGACGGCCTGGCCATCTACCAGGCGGCGCAGACGCTCTACCAGGACGGCGCCATGGCCAAGACCTTCGCCTCCGCGCGGGAGCTCAGGACCAAGCGTCTGGCCGCCTTTTCCCGGGAGATGGAGGAGGCTTCGGGCGGGGCCTGCGCGCCCGGGGATTTCCCCGGAGCGGTCAAGGACCTGCTGGAGCAGTGGAAGCGCTACCCGGGCTCCCGGCTGGCCTTTCTGGAAGCGGGCGGCTTCGACCTGCACTACGGCGAGCGCGAGGCCCTGGCCGGGAGCCTGTCGGGCGCGGCCAGGGGGCTGGCCGATCTGGCCCAGGGGCTCGGGGACGGCCTTGCCCATACGGTCATCGCGGTCGTGAGCGAATTCGGCCGCACGGCCGTGGAGAACGCGTTCGGCGGAACGGATAACGGCTACGGCGGCTGCATGCTTCTCTTGGGCGGTCCGGTGGGCGGCGGGCGGGTCTACGGCCAGTCGCCGGAGCTGACGCGGCTGTCCTTGCGCGACGGCCGGGATATTCCGGTGGACGTGGACGTGCGCGAGGCGTTTTCCGAAATCTGCGCCAATCATTTCCGTCTGGACGAAAAGGGGCTGGAGGCGGTTTTTCCGGGCTACGAACGCCAGGGAGGGCTCGAGGGGCTGATCGCCAGGGAGGAGGCCGCGCCCTAGGCGGTTCGCTTGCCTGCGGCGGCCCGGGATGATAGGCCGTTAGTCTGGGGAAGGCAGCGGGGACTCCCGGGAGAGCTTCTAACGCCGGAGGCAGCGGGCTTGAGGACATCCGATTCGGGGCGGCCGTTCCAGGGAATGCGGCGCGCCATGGGTTTTACGCTCTCGGCGTTCGCGTTTGCTCTTTTCGCATTCCTTCTTCCTTCGCCGGTTCCTGCCGCCGGGGACAAGCCCGCTGGCGAGACCGCGCGCAATCCGGGCTACGAGGTGGTCATCGAGGGCGCGCCGGACGAGGACGCGTTGGCCCTGCTCAAAAAGGTTTCCCAGTGCGAAACCCTCAAGGAAGACCCGCCCGCCTCTCCCTTCCTGCTCAAGAACCGCATCGACGCCGACCTGACCGCGTTCGGCCAGGTCTTCAATTCCCTGGGATACTACGCCGCCAAGACTACGGCCTCTGTGAAGCGCGAGGAGACGCCCGTCAAGGTGGTCTTTTCCATCGATCCCGGCCCGCAATTCATCCTGAAAAAAGCGGTCTTCGCCCTGCCGAAGGGCGAGGAGGGCCGCGACGTCTCCTTCCCTACGGCCAAGGAACTCGACCTGAAGCTCGACGGCCCGGCCAGGGCCGCTGAAATCCTGGAAGCCCAGGACAAGCTGACGGAATACTTCAAGACCCGGGGCTATCCCTTCGTCAAGGCGGCGGACCGCAAGGTGGCCGCCAATTTCGCGGACAACGCCGTCACCGTGACCTGGACCGTGGATCCCGGGCCCAAGGTCTCCTTTGGACCGGTGACCTTCGACGGACTGGAGACCGTGGACCCGTCCATACCGCGCGCGGTCATTCCCTGGAAGGAAGGGGAGACCTACGACATCCGCCTGATCAACGCCTACCGGACCAAGCTCACCAAGCTCGATCTGTTCTCCTCCATCAAGGTGGACGTGAGCGAGGACGTGGCCGGGGACGGCCAGGCGCCGGTCACGGTTTCGCTCATCGAGCGCAAACACCGGACCATCAAGGGCGGGGTGGACTACAAAAGCGACGAGGGGCCGGGCGCCAACATCTCCTGGGAGCACCGCAACCTGTTCGGCCAGGGCGAGCGGCTCTATCTGGCCGCCAGCGCCTCGCCCATCGAGCAGTACGCGGAAGCCAAGTTCGACAAGCCGTTTTTTTTAAGCCCCAGCCAGACGCTTACCTCGCGCATCAAATACGCCAACGAGGACAAGGAAGCCTACAAGGGCTGGAATTTCAAGGCCGAGGCCAACCTGCGCCGGGATTTCGGCAAGGATCTTTCCGCTGCGGCCGGCGTGGGCTATCGCCATTCGGTCATCAAGGAGGACAAGAGCAGGCCCTGGGAATCGGAACAGGAATACCATTTCGCCTACATCCCCCTGGAACTGACTTTCGACGACCGGGACAGCCTGCTTGATCCCACCAAGGGCATGCTGGCGAGCCTGGCCTTTGCGCCCTATATGGGCATCGACGGCGGACCTGATTTCCTGCGTCCGGAAATCAACCTGACCCATTATCTGAACATCCTGGAATCCCCGGGGATCATCTTCGCCACCCGGGTGGCCTGGGGGGCGGACGTAGGGGCCGGGCTCAACGATCTGCCTTCGGATCTGCGCTATTACGCGGGCGGCGGCGGGTCCATCCGGGGCTATCCCTACCAGACCGTGGGGCCGCTTCGCAGCAAGACGCCCACGGGCGGCCAGTCGGCCTTCACCTTTTCCACGGAGCTGCGCATCCGGCTCAACGAATATTTCGGCATCGTGCCCTTTCTGGACGGCGGCAGCGCCTTTTCCGACGCCTTGCCGCCGTATTCCGAGCCTCTGCGCTTCGGCGCGGGCCTGGGATTTCGGGTCTACACCCCCATCGGCCCCATCCGGCTGGATCTGGCCGCGCCGCTGGAACGCAGGCCGGACATCGACCCCATCGGCCAATTCTACATCAGCATCGGCCAGGCGTTCTAGCGCCCCGCGTCCTTACGATGCGGGCGGAAGGGCGTCGGGAGCTCGACCCATGAACGCCGCGCGGGCGGGCGTGGCGGACCATGTCCGGAATGCGTCGCGGACGCGGCCGGGCTTGATGGAAGGCGATACGGTGAAAAAGCGGGCGCGCTCCAGGCGATCCCGGACATGGCGCGGCCGGGCGGAGCGGTTGGCGGGAGACGGCGTTGGCGGCTGGTCATGCGCGCCGGGCGGGCATGAAGGAAAAGGATCAGGCGTTTCCCCCCGCGTTATCCCATGAGGTTCATGATCGCGCCGGTTCCGGAATACGCCGGTCCCAGAACGCTTTTCTGGAAGTCGTAATCCGAACCGCCGTAGGAGTAGCCGTTTTGGTTCTGGTTCATGTAATTCAAGGTGTTGGACACCACCTCGGCCCCGAACATCTGTTTGTCCATGGACTGGGTCATCATCCCCAGGCCGCCGGTTGCGGTTATTGAGCCGGACATGCTCCCCTCCTTGAGGGGGAAGAAAACGCCTGATCATCCGTCTTATCGGATTTCCCCGGGCCGTTCTTTAGGGACGCGGCCGGGACTTGATGAAAGGGCGCCTTTTTGCCACCCTCGAAGAAAGCAACCCCCAAACCAGGCCGCACAAACGGCGGAAGCATCGTGAACGAACAGGAACGCGGTCAATCGCGACGGCCGGACAGGCCGGAAAACCAGGAAAAGCCCAGGCGCCCGAAACGCTGGCGCAGGCTCTTCGCATGGACGCTGGGCGCGGCGCTTGTCGCGGTCATCGCCCTTTTCGCCTTCATCCAGACCGGCCCGGGCAAGCGTCTTCTGGCCTATGCGGCGGAAAAAGGCGTGGCCGCCGTCCCGGGGCTGTCCGCCCGGGTGGAGGGGATCGGCGGATTCCTGCCCTTTTCCCTGACCGTCAAGGGGCTTGCCCTGTACGACGAGCGGGGCGTCTGGCTCGCGGTCAAGGATTTCTCCTTCGCCTGGTCTCCGGCCGCGCTGTTTCGCGGCAGGGTGGAGGTGACCGGGCTTTCGGCGGACACGGTCCGGTTCTTGCGGCCGCCGGTTCCGCCCCCCTCGCAAGAGGAAACGCCCGCGCCCCTGGTCTGGCCGCCGGTTTTTCCCAACCTGCCGCCCCTTCTGCTGGACAACGTGAGCTTTCCCCGGATCATCCTGGACGAGGAGGCCGCGGGACAAAACGTCACGGCCTCCCTGGAGGGCCGCCTGTCCGAGGAATCCGGCGCCGTGGGCTTCACCCTGCGGGCCATCCGCCTGGACGGTCCCAAGGCCTGGCTCGATCTTTCCGGGGCCCTCAACTACGCGGACTGGACCCTGGTCATGCATGCCAGGGCCGAGGAGGAGGCGGGCGGCCTTCTGGGAACCGCCCTTGATCCGTCGGCAAAGGGGCCGGTGACCCTGGCCCTGGACGGGCGCGGCCCCCTGACGGCCTTCGCCGCGAAATTGTCCCTGGCCCAGGCGGGAAATCCCCTTGTCGCTTCCGATCTCTCCCTGGCCGTCCCCCTGGAAAAGCATCCCCGGATCACGGCCGGGATCGACGCGACGGTCACGCCGCCCACGGGCCTCTTGCCCGGGGACGCGGCCGCGCTTTTGCCCGGCGGCCTGCGGCTGGGCGTCACGGCCGGGACGGTTCTCGGCAAACAGACGCTTTATCTCGACCGGCTTGACGTGGCCGCCGGTCCGGCCAGGCTCACGGCCTCGGGATTTACCGATCCGGACGCGGATTCCATGGATTTCAAGCTCGGCCTGGACATTCCCGACCTCTCCCCCCTGTCGGGACTCGCCGGGCAGCCCCTTTCCGGGACCTTGAACCTCACGGCCGCGCTCACGGGCGAACTCATGCGTCCCAGGGGCGCCATCGCCATCACCGGCGACAAGCTCGGAACCCTCGAGGCGGGCGCGGACAAGCTCGCCCTCAATTTCGATCTGGCGCTTCCGGCCAGGCTGGGCGACGTCTTTCCCGGTCTGGACGTGACGGGGGGCGGCCGGGCGGACGGCCTGCGCACGGCCTCGGGACCAGCGCCTCTGGGCGGGACGGCGGACATCGCCCTGGACGCTTCCGTAAACGAGCGGTTCGCCGCCACGCTGCGCAAGGTTTCCCTCACCGCCGGGGGCGCGACGGTTGCGCTTTCGGGCGATGTCGATCCCAAGGGCTCGCTGCGCGTGGACGGGCGCGTCGAGGCCGGGGACGTGGCCGAGATCGCCAGACTCGCCGGACTGCCCGCAAAAGGCGCCCTGTCCCTTACGCTGGCGGCCTCTGGCGATCTCGGCAAAGAGCGTTTCGAGGCGGACCTTTCCGGCGGGCTGACGGGCTTTTCCGTCGACGGCGGCGACCAGACCGCCGTCCTGGCGGCGGACCTTCTGGGCAAGGCGCCCGCGTTGTCCGGCCGGGCCGTCTATGGGGACGGGGCGGCCGAGCTGTCGACGTTCTCCCTCAAAGGCGCCCGGCTCACGCTCGAGGCTTCGGGCAAGGCCGGGCTTTCGGCCGGAACCCTGGACGCCCGGGTCAAGGCGGCCCTTCCCGACGTGAGCGTCCTGTCCGGGTTCGCGGGCAGACGGCTTTCCGGCGCCGTGAACCTGGCCGTCTCGGCCTCGGGGGCGCTTTCCTCCCCGGACGTGACGGTAAAGGTTGAAGCGCCGAAACTCGGCGCGGACGACTTGGTCCTGACGGGGCTTGCGCTTTCGGCGGACGCGGCGGACGCGGTCAAGGCGCCCCGGGGCGCCCTGTCCCTGGACGCGGCCATGCAGGGGGACCGGCTGGCCGTGAAAACCCGCTACGCCCTGGCGGGCGGGCGCGACCTGGGTCTGACGGACCTGGCCGTCCACGCGCCGGGATTCGATCTCACCGGCGCCCTGTCCCTCGATCTTTCGACCGGCCTGGCTTCAGGAACCCTCAAGGGCGGCGCGGCCGATCTTTCCGGGCTTTCCGCCCTGGCCGGAACGCCGCTGGCCGGGGAATTGTCGCTTGCGGCCAAGCTTGCGGCCGTAAACGGCGGCCAGGACGTGAGCGCCTCCCTGGAGGCCAATTCCCTGGGCGCGGCGGGCGCCATGATACAAAGCGTCCGCCTGAAGGCCGACATGCGCGACGTGACCCGCGCCCCCAAGGGCAAGCTCGATCTCGCGGTTTCCGGCGTGGCCGCCCAGGGCGCTTCGGTTTCCAAGGCCACGGTCAAGGCCGAGGGCGACGGCAAGGGTGCGGCCTTCGCCGTCGCGGCGGGCGGAAGTCTGGACGCGCTGGGCGATTTCTCCCTGGACCTGGCCGGGCGCGTCGATCCCGGAAGCTCCGGCGGGGCGAACCTGGCCCTGTCGCGGCTTCAGGCCGGACTGGCCGATTTGCCCGTCAGGCTCGAAAAGAAGATGACCGCCTCCTTCGGGGCGGACAGCCTCGCGCTCGACGGCCTGTCCCTGGCCATCGGCAAGGGCCGGTTCACGGCCTCGGGAGGCTACGGCCCGGGCAAGGCCGATCTCGCGGCCAAGCTCGCCGGGCTGCCCCTTTCCACCCTGGCCATGTTCGGCGGGCCCGAACTGACCGGCGGGCTCGATGTGTCGCTCGCGGTCACGGGAACGGGCAGGGCGCCCGTCGCCCATGTGACGGTCAAGGCCGCCAAGGCGGCGCTGGCCGGGGACGAATACGAGGATTTCCCGGCCATGGATCTCGATGTGACGGCCGATCTCGGCGGGGGAAAGGCCGCCGCCAAGGTCGCGCTGTCGGGGCTGGGCAAAAATCCCGCGACCCTTTCGGCCGCGCTTCCGCTCACCTGGGGCCTGGCGCCCTTTGTCTTCGACCTGCCGCCTGACGGGGCGCTTTCAGGTTCGCTGGCCATGGATACGCAGATGAAGGACCTGTCCGGGCTTCTGGCCGCCGTGAACACGCGCATGTCGGGGAGCCTGAAGGCGGATTTCTCCCTGGGCGGAACCCTGTCCGGCCCGTCCGTGCGGGGCGCGGCCACGCTTGCGGGCGGAACCTTGCAAAACGCCGACGCCGGGACCAACCTCAAGAACATGAAGCTGGACGTGGAGGCCGACGGGACGCGCATCCGGCTGGTCGAATTTTCGGCCTCGGATATGAAAAACGGGAGCATGCGCGTTTCCGGCGACGTGGATCTGGCGGCGGACGACCGCTTTTCCGTGGACGTGGAGGCCACGCTCAAGAAGATCATCCTGGCGGATATGGATCTGGTCAAGGCCACCGGAGACGGGACCGTGAAGGTCACGGGCAAGGGAACCGATCTCGACGTGACCGGAGACCTCTTTTTCGGTCCCGTAGCCGTGAACATTCCCTCCAAGCTGCCCCAGGAAGTGCCGCAGATCGAGGTGGTCAAGGTCAACGATCCGGACGCCAACGACCAGCTTGACGAACCGGCCCAGCCTCCCGAGGCGGCCAGGCGCGTGACCCTGGACCTCAAGGTGGGCCTGGGCGACGGCGTCTACGTGCGCGGCATGGGCCTGGAATCCGAATGGGAGGGCAAGCTCTCCATCACGGGGACGGCGGCCGCGCCCAGCATAACGGGCAAGCTTTCCACCCTGCAGGGCGGCGGCATCGAGTTTTTCGGCCGCAGGCTGGAACTGACCAAGGGCGTGATCACCTTCAACGGGGCCTCGCCTCCCAATCCCCTGCTGGACATCAAGACGAGCATCGCCGCCTCGGACGCCACCTGCGGGGTGATCGTGACCGGCGACGCCACATCGCCCAAGATCAGCCTGACCTCGGACCCGTCCATGCCCAAGGACGAGATCCTGGCGCGCATCCTGTTCGGCCAGAGCGCCGGGCGGATCACGGCCTTCCAGGCGTTGCAGCTGGCCCAGGCCAGCGCCTCGCTCCTGACGGGCGGCGGCAGCTCCCTGGACGTGCTCTCCCGCACCAGAAAGCTGGCCGGACTGGACGAGCTGGACTTCGTGCCCGGCCAGGACGGGCTGGGGGACACCAAGCTGCGGGCCGGGAAATACCTGACCAAGGGGGTCAAGGTCAGCGTGGACCAGGGCATGAACGCGGACAGCGGCGCGGTATCCGTGGAAGTGGACATCACCCCGAATATCAGCCTGGAAAGCCGGGTGGGCGCGGATTCCAAACAAGGCGTGGGCGTCAACTGGAAATGGGATTATTGAGGCGGTCCGCAAGACGGCCCCAAAGAGGCGAAGCCGCCCAGGACAGGCGGCCCCGCCCTCGGAAGGCGTTATTTTTTCTTGCTTTCGGCCTCGATGCTCTTTTTCATGGCTTCGCCCTGTTTGCGGGATTTCTCCAGCACGTCGTCATATTTGACGCCGCCGAGCTTCATGATGCTGATCCGGTAGATCTGGTCCATGGAGATGTTGGCGTTTTTGGGGTCCTTGTAGAACTCCGTCATGGCGTCCTTGATGACCGAGGGATTGTAGCCGGCGAAGCCGTTGAAGCATTGGGCGATCTTCTTTTTCAGTTCCGTGGGATCGCTGGTCTTGCCGCCGGCCATGTTGAATTCCTCGCACATCATGAGCGTCGCGTGGGCGAAGCCGATCATGAAGGCGTCCTTCTCCTTGTCGCTGAAGCCGTTCCACTTGTCGCCGAAGCTTTTCTGGGCGAAAGCCGGCGCCGCCGCGCCGAGGGCGAGACACAGGACGAACGCCAACGTGATAATCTTCTTAACCATCCGGATCTCCTCTTGTTTGAGTTTGCCCTGTCCGGCGCCGCGCGTATGGCGGGAAGGATCGTCGGCGCGGGGGCGCATGAGGGGCGCCGCGCCGCGTACGGGCCGCCGCGACCGGAAATCGGCGCGTCGCGAAGGGGTTCATACGAAATCGGCCCGCTCCCGGCAAGGGGAGGGCTTTTAGCCCCGGCCGCTTTCTCCTTGACATGACGGCGAAATGCGGGATGAACAGAAAGGGACCGCCGCCTTGTCCGGCGGGGTGGAGAAACCGAAAGGAAAAGGTATGAAAAAGATCGCGATTCTTGTCGCGGCCATGCTCGTTTTGGCCGCTTCCCAGGCATTCGGCCAGCAAAAGGCCCCCATGGAGCTGGCCGGGTTGACGCTCGGCAAGCCCATCAAAGACTACGTGGAGCGCCTGGATACGGATAAGGCCGTGCCCATCTGGGACAAGCCCTATCTGGTTCGCATGAACGTCAAGCCCACCAAGGGTTTCAAGGCGGGGTACGTCCTTTTCGGCCAATGCGTGAACGAGGGCCGCATCGTACGGCTCAAATTCAAGTACAAGGACGGGAGCGAGGCCTTTTTCAAGGACACCCTGGCCAAGCTGACCAAGCGCTTCGGCAAGCCCAAAAGCCTGAGCGCGGGCGAGGGCGGCGGCTACCAGGGCTACCGCTGGACCTTCGGTCCGGATAAGGACAAGGCCGTGACCGTGCTGTTCGAGCGCTACAGCGGCTCGGGCATCGACGTGACCGAGGGCAATTCCATCCGCATGACGGACAACGCCCTGCTGGCCGAGGAGCGGGCCTGCTACGACGCCAAACGCGACCGCGAGCCCGAGGCCCAGCCCGCGTTCCCGCTGTTCACCATCGACGACGAATGGCTGCTGCCCCATTGATCCCGGCGTCCTTTGGGACGGCGGGACGGGCCTGAGGCGCGGTCATGCTTTTGGGACACGCGGCCGTGGGGTCGCTGGCCGGGAGATCGCTTTTTCGCGGACTGTCCGCGCCGCTTCTCGTGGCGGCGGCCTACGGTCCGGACTGGCTGGACAAGCCGCTCAAATTCCTCTTCGGGACCCCGGGCCACGGCATAGGGCACAGCGGTCTGGTTTACGGCCTGTTGGGCGCCGCCATCCTGGCGGCCGGGAGACGTTTGGGCAAGGCGCGGCCCTACGCCTTGGCGGCCCTGGCCCTGTGGGGGGCGCATCTGGTTTGCGACTGGGTGGACGCGCGGGTTCTTTTCTGGCCTTTTTCGGGATGGGCTTTCCCGGACCCCCATCCCGAGTCCACCCTGGTTCTGGCCGGGCGTTTTTATTCCTGGCCGCGCATGCATCCGCTGGCCTGGATCGATTTGTGCCTGTGCGGTCTGGCCGCGTGGGCCTGGCTCGCTCCCCTGGCCAGGCGCCGGATGGCCGAAGGCGTATGGCGTCCGCTGACGGAGAGGTTCAAGGAGGAAGGCATGACGAAACGCGCGGCGGCGGGCGGATCGGGCCCCGCCTGGAACTGGCCGGTCATCGGGCTTGCGGGCGCGCTGGCGGTTTGTCTGATCATGGCCGCTTGCGGGGGCCCCGCGCCCCTGAAGGATATCTTTCCCCAAACGGCGGCGGGCATGACCCTGACCGAACTGTTCACCGGACCGGAAGCGCTTCGGCGCATCAATGTCCTGCACGGCGGCAAGGTGGATGCCGTGGACGGGGCCGTGGCCGTCTACCGGACGCCCGAGGGCAGGCCCGCCGTGATATGGGTGGTCCAGGCCCCCTCGCCCGAGATCGCCGAGCGCCAGACCCGGACCATGCTCGACTCCCTGCTTCGCGCCCCGCTGGCCCATTTCCGGGATCCGGTCACGGCCGAGATGAACGGCCTTTCCATCACCCGGTTCAAGGGGCTCGAACAGACCCATTTCATCTTCCAGTCCGGGGACCGCTCCTGGTGGCTGTCCGCCGATCCTGACGCGGCGGCCGGACTGCTTTCCGTCTTCGCGGCCAAGGCCAAGGAAGACTGAGGCCCGGGGGGCGCGTCTCAGCCGCGCCCGGCCGTCTTCTCCCTGTAGCGCCGGACGAACCCGTCGAGCTTTTCCGCCAGCCGCTCCATGTATTCCGCCCAGAATTCCAGGGCTTCCCGGCCATCGTCCGTCAGGCTGTAGATGCGCCGGGCCGGACCTTCTCCCTCGGCGTCCCAGGCCGAGGCCGTGAGTCCCTCCTCCTCCATTTGGCGCAGATGCCGGTAGATCATGCCCGGAGGCGGCTCGTCCCGCATGAAGCCGTATTTTGCGATGCGCGAGAGCAGATCGTAGCCATGGGTCGGACCGTCCATGAGGGCCATGAGCAGGCAGGGCTGGATGTAGCGTTCCTGCTTGCCTGAACCGGGCGCGCCGTGTCCGGCGTTATTTTTTGGCATGTTTATATCCTCCTTCTTGACATATATCCTTTAAGTACATATGGAGGACATAAGAGTACTACGGCGGCAGTCGGGCCGCAAGGAGTCCGGGAGGGCCGGGCGATGCGCGGTATGCGCAAGGAGGACGATATGGCGATTATTTTCGTGCGGGAACGCCGCAAGGTTGAGGAAGGCGAGCGCAAGCCCAGGTATCGGGTGGTGGCCGTGGCCGGACGGGAGCTGAAGGTCAAGGTGGAACACATCCGCAAAATGGAGCTGGAGATTCTTGCGGAAAAGGCTGGCGCTGAGATCGTCTATCTGCCGTCCGACGGCGAAGGCAAGGGCGGCGGCAAGGGGCGCAAGGAGTAGCGCCTGGTCCGGCGGCTTGCCGTCTATACGATTGGTTTTCGTTTTACGGCCGGTCTGGCGCCATGCGAGGCGCCGGACCGGCCTTGTTATTTTGTGGAAGCGTGTCCCATGGCTCCGGGACGCGTCCGCGCGGACGGGGTCGTCGTCATTCAAAGCAGATACGCCGCCCCCGTCCGCGCGGACGCGCCCCGGAGCCCGGGCGGGCGTGTGGGGGCTGGCGAGAAGAGGCGCGGTCGTGTTCGCGGCTTTCCGGGAAAAGGCGCGATCTTGTACGGAAACGGTTGGGCTGGGGGCGGGGTTTGCGCAAGCGGCGGGGGCGTATCCGCTCCGAATGACGAAACCGCCGTTTGCGCACATCCCGTCCCCGGCCATGGGATGGGTGAACGGGCGCGAGCCGTCTTCAAGGAAAGGCGTTCAACAAAACATTCAGGGGTGGGGAAGCGCGTCTCGCGACCCCGGGACGCATCCGCGCGGCCGGGGGCGTCGTCATTCAAAGCAGATACGCCGCCCCCGCCCGCGCGGACGCGCCCGGGGCCTGGGCGGCGCGGTATGCGGTTGGCGACAAGAACAAAGACGTGTTCGCTTTCGGAGATGTCCGGGAGAGGCCGCAGTCTTGTCCGGATGATTTTCGCGGCTGTTCAGGAAGGGAGGGCTCTTGTGCGGAAACGGTTGGGCTGGGGGCGGGGTTTGCGCAAATCCCGTCCCCGGCCATGGGACGGGGGAGCGGGTGGGACCGGGCCGGGAAGAGCGTCCTCCCGGCCCGTTTGTTTTTAGTCCTTGGTGATGATCGTGCCCACATGTTCGCCGTTGAGGGCCGCGGTGATGTGCTCCGGGTGGTTGAGCGCGTCGATGATCTGGAACTGTTTGAGGCATTTGGAATTCTTGAGGAAGGTCAGCACAGGCCGTTCCACGATGAGATCCTCGAGATCCAGGGCGATGAGCTCGTCCACGGTAAGCTTGCCGTAGAATTTCAGTTCCTTGCCCTTGTGCTTTTTGGGATCGTCCTCGAACAGCCCCTTTTCGTCCTTCAGATAGATGAGGGATTTTGCGCCGATGTTCTCGGCCAGGAGAAAGGCGCCGCAGTCCGTGCGGTGGGGCGGGATGGTCCCGGACTCGGCCGGATGCTCGAAAAAGCCGTAGGGCGGAATGCCGTAGGTGATGGGCAGATAGCCCAGGCGGCAGAACATGGTCAGCTGCTCCAGGTTGTCCCCGTGGCCGATCTTGACGCCGCCGTATTTGGCCATGAGCACGAAGAGCATCTCCGCATTCTGCCAGGAAACCTTGTCCCCGAGCTTCGAGAGCACGCCGGTGGGCATGCCGAGTTCCACGCCGATGTTGTAGACGTGGCGGGCGCGGGTGCCGCCTCCGGTCATGAGGAGCATTTTGTGCTCCTCCTTGGCCTTCACCAGCTCGTCCACGATGGGCAGGATGGCCTTGGCCCCCCGGTCCATGATGGACTGGCCGCCTATCTTGAGCACGTTCACGTCGGGATGCAGCCGGAAATACTCGCTCCGCTCCGTGGAACGCAACAGCTTCTTGCTCACCAGGGATTCGCCCATAAGCGGCGTATCGATGTGCAACCGTCCTTTTTCGTCATCTTCCTTAATGAGATTTCCCATGCCATCCTCGCTTCGTTATGATTTTTCCAGAATAAATACTGACCCATTCGCAGGGGATGGGCAAGCGTTTCCTGTATTAAACGGCCATTCTGTCCGAACGCAGGACGTAATGCACGGCCGCGCCGGTCACGAAGCCCACGGCCAGATTGGAGGCCAGGGTGATTCCCGTGACCGCCAGGCACACGAACAGATTCTTGCGCTCCTTCACGTCGCCCACGGTGATGGCCAGCTCGCTGCCCGCGAAAAAGAGCAGGATGCCCAGCACCGACATGGGCACGAGTTCGGTCACGCCCAGGATGGAGTCGCCGAGGACCAGGGCCATGCCAGCGAAGAGCGTCCCGATGATGATGTTGGAGCCCGCCGTGCGCGCGCCGAAGCGGTAGTGGGCCGCCAGCCCCCCGGCCCCGTGGCACATGGGCATGCCGCCCAGGAGGAAGGAGCCGATGTTGGCGAGCCCCATGCTGACGCAAAGGGCCTTGCCCGTGGTGCGCTTCGCCTCGTCGCCGAAATATTGCTGGGCCAGGTCCACGTTGGCGATGACCGCGTTGCCCAGGGTCATGGGGATTTGCGGCAGGGTCAGCACGAGCATGGCCGTGACGAAGGAGGCGGTGGAGGGAAGACCGGAAGGCATGATCTCGGGAAGCCCCATACGCGCGCCGAGGATGACCGTCCCGTTGCCCAGGATGAGCCCGGCGAGCAGGCCGAAGCCCACGACCACGAGGCCCGCCGGAAATCGCGGGCTGCGCAGGAAGACAAAGGTCAGAAACAGCGCGGCGGCCCCGAGAACCCAGGTAAGCGGAATCGGACCGATCGACTGGATGGACAGGAACGGCTCGGCCAGCTTGTGCTGCGTTTGGAACGAGGACTTGCCGAGAACCATCTGCATGCCCTGGAACATGAGCAGAAGCCCTGTGGAGAGCTGCACGCCCCGGATGACCGGTCTCGGGATCAGGCGGGTGATGAGCCCCATGGTCCCGGTCAGGCCGATGGCCAGAAGCAGCGCGCCCGTGGTCAGCCCGGCGGCCAGGATCTGGTCCCGGGCCAGACTCATGGCGATGGCGTAGGAGCCGATGACCTTCATGGGCTGCACGGACACCGGAATGCCGAAATAGACTCCGGAAAGGATGTAGAAAAGGCCCACGGCGAAAAACAGCCCCTGGGCGCTCAAGCCGTTGACCATGATCATGCCCATGGCCATGGGCAGCAGGACGCCAAGGTCGCCCAGGGAACCCGCGATCTCCATCCGGTTGAAGCGGTATGCCATGACCTTTTCCCCCGTTCGGGTTAAACTATCCTCTTTTTACTAATTTGCGTGTGAATACGTTCCCTGTCAAGGGGCGCCCAACCGGTTTTTTGGCCCAGAGGGGGCTGGCGGCGCCGGATGGCGAAAAACTGGGAAGCGGCGCTGAAACGGATGAACATGCCGGGAGGCGGCGGCGGATGGATGTTACTGTCTAGGCTTTAGAACTCCCACGCGAAGTACGGGAAGGAAGGATGGTCCGGACTGTTATTGCGAGTGATTCGCTATGAATTGTCAACAGGCGTTGCGGCCGTCGCCGGACCACGGTTCGCGCGTAAAAACGCCGTTCCTGGACGAAAGAGCGCTCCATCCGCATTTTTCCATGACGCCGCTTTGCCTGGGCGCTTTTTCGCGCTATGCTGATCGCGTCGAAAAAAAACGGCGCCGCGGCGCCAAGCGGGAAGGCGGCCAGACAAGCATGAACACGTTTTCGCAGATGGAGCTCGCGGCCATGGTCGCGAACGCGGCCCCGGCGGTCAAGGCGGTCCTTTTCATTCTCGCGGTCATGTCCGTGCTGAGCTGGGCGGCCATCATCCGGGGGGCGGCGGCGTTCGCAAAGGCCGCCAGGAACCTGCGCCGGGGCGAGGCCGCGCTCGGCGAGGCCGGGGATCCCTCCCGGGCGGCCGATGCGCTGGAACGGATCGGGGATTCGCCCTTTGCGGCGGCGGCGGCCAGGACCTGCCGGGAGGTCCGGGCCTTTTCCTCTTCGGACGCCGCCGCGTTGCTGGCCGGACAGGCCTTCAGGAACGGTCTGGAGGCGGGGGGCGCGGCCGAGGTCCGGCGTCTTTCCAGGGGATTGGGGCTGTTGTCCGCCTGCGCCGGTTCGTCGCCCTTCATCGGCCTGTTCGGCACGGTCTGGGGCATCATGCACGCGTTCCACCAGATCGGGCTTTCCAAGGCCGCCACCCTGGCCATGGTCGCGCCGGGCATTTCCGAGGCCCTTCTGGCCACGGCGGCCGGGCTGTGCGTGGCCATTCCGGCGGCCCTGGCCCACAGCGCCTTCGGGGCCAGGCTGGAGGCCATCGAGGACGGCATGGAGGTCTTCGGCAAGAATCTGCTGGCCCGGGCGGCGGGGACGGCCCTGTCCGCGCGCCGGCCGGACGGCGGGGGCGGCCTGTGAGACGCCGCCGGGCCCGGGGCGCCTTTCCCCAGATCAACGTCCTGCCCTTCGTGGACGTGATGCTGGTGCTCCTGGTCATTTTCATGGCCGCCGCGCCCATGCTCCTGGAGAGCCTGGCCGTGGAGCTGCCCTTCACCCGCACGGTGGACGTGGTCCCGGAAGACGCGGACCATGTGGTCCTGACGCTGAAAAAGGACGGCGCCCTGTCCCTGGACGCCGCGGCGGTGACGCTTGAGGAGCTGCCCCAGGCGCTCAAAAAGCTCGGCGCCCTTCCCGGCAAGGCGATCTATCTGCGGGCGGACGCGGGCGCGCCCTACGGCGAGGCGGTCAAGGTCATGGACGCGGTCAAGCGGGCCGGAGCGGCGCGGCTCAATCTGGTGACCGAACGCGAGGATGGCGGTGGACAGTGAGGCCCAAAAGGGCGTGACCGGGCGGGGGGCGAGCCTCGGCCTGTCCCTGGCGCTGCACGCGGCCGTGCTGTGGGCGGTCTTTTTCGCCTTTGCGCCTTCACCCGCGACCGCGCCCGAGGACGCGTTCCCCGAGCCCGCGCCCCGGATGGCCGTGGACCTGACGCCTCCCCTCGACGCGCAGCCTCCTTCCGGTCCAGGCGCCCCGGATCTTCAGGCCGGGCAAACGGCCGGGGGAAAGACGGCGCCGGGCGTCGATCCGGGACGTGGCCGCGATCCCTCCCATCCGGCGGAGATAAGCCCGGTCAAGAGCCGGTTCTACAAAAAGGACGGATCGAGCATCCACATCGGCGCGGGCCAGCTCAAGGGCGGGGCCGAGATGACCATGACCCTGCGCGCCCTGGCGGACTTCGACTTCACCCTCAACGAGTACTGCGGCTACTACAAGGCCGACGGGGTGCGCGAGGACCGCTACTTGAACGTGGTGGACGCCCGCAAGGCCTACGGCGGCCTGGTTTTCTACGACTCCAAGACCGGCCTGTCCCGCGTGCTCACGCAGTTTTCGAAATACATCTTCACCTACGGCCCGGGATTTCGGGAGCAGGAGCCGGTTGAAGGCTCCATCATGTTCCTGCCGCGCAAGCCCTTCGAGGGCTCGGAGCATGTGGATTCCAGAAGCAGGCTCCTCTGGCAGCCCAAGGATCCCCCGGCGATCATCGCCACCAAGGCGGCCTTTCGCGAGGCCTGCCTGCCCATTCGCCGGGCCGGGCGGGACATCCCCAACCTGTTCACGGCGCCTGCGGGACCGGGGCCGTATCCGGCCGTGGTCTGGCTCGGGAGCGGCTGCGGGGCCAAGGAGCGCTCCCTGGGCTTCGCCCGGGCCGTGGCCCTGCGGGGCATCGCGGTTCTCGTTGTGGAGGGGCCGGGGTGCGGCGACGGCGGCCCGGACGTTCAGGCTCTGGCCGGGGACGCCCTGGCGGCGGCGAGGACGCTGGCCGGGGATCCGGCCACGGCGGCCGGGAGCGTCGGGGTCTGGGGCGCGGACGCCGGAGGACTGGCCGCCCTGGCCGCCCTGGCGGAGTCGGGGTCCGGCGGGCCGGTCGCCTTCGCCGTGTGCGCGGTCCTGGGTCAGGAGCGGGCGCCGCTTTCCGCGCGTGATTTCAACATGGCCGCCAGGCTCGCCGGGGCGGGGAAGGGCCGGGCCCTTATCGCCCACGCCTTCCCCCTCGCGGGGGAATGGGCGGCGCTGGCCGCGCGTCTGGAACAGGCGGGGCGCGCGGAATCGGCCGGCCTGGAAGCGGCCAGGGGGACCGGGCTCGGTTTCGGCTTCAATCCCGGCGGCGCGGCTGAAACAGCCATGCCCTGGATCCTGGCGGGCGGTTTTCGCGACGCGCCCTGACGCGGCGCCGGACGGCCAGGATCGCCGCCCCATGACGCAAGACGGCTCGCGGAGCCCGGCATGCGGTCTCAAAAGGCCTTCGCGTCAATGCGGCGTCATTGCGATACGACGCTACAGCGCATTCAGAATGACGGAAAACGCGCTGCACAAGAACCAGACCTTGCCGCCCTTGGCCAGTTCCAGATTCCTGACGCTTTCCACCGTGGCCAGGGCGCACATGGTGGTTCCGTCGTCCAGCTCCCCGGTGACCTCGGCCACGATCTCGCCCATTTTCACGGCGGTGATGGTCCCGAGGTAGCGGTTGCGGGCCCCGTGGCTCTTGAGCCCGTCTTCGGCGCACAGGATGACGAACGGCGCCTTGATGCTGGCGGCCAGGGTCTTGCCCGGAATCACGCCCAGATTCTCCACGCTCTCGTTGGTGATGACCGAAACCACTTCCTTGCCCGAGCTCGTGCGCAGGGTGGCTTCGGACATGATGGTTCCCGTGCGCACCTCGCGCACTTCGCCCACAAAGGCGTTCCTGGCGCTGGTGAGCAGTTTTGATTCGTTCTGGATGTAGCTGTGGATGATGTGGCGCAGGTCCTCTTCCTTGTAGGTGACGAAGGCCGAGGTCTGATTGGCCGAGGAGTGGCCCAGCATGGCCTGGACGGCCTTGAGGGGCGCGCCGCCGCGCAGCATTTCGATGGCCCGGGAGTTGCGCAGGGCCCTGGGATTGAGCAGCGTCTTGGGCAGGCCGCAGCGGTCGGCCTGTTCGTGGAATTTGCGGCGCACGAAGCCCTGGTCCAGGCGAAAGGCCTTGCCCGCGAGCTCGGTCCCGGCCAGGGTTTCGGCCAGGCTCTGGATTTCGGCGGCCACGAATTCGGGCAGGACCGCTTCGCGCCGGTTTCTGCCGTCCTTGAAAAAGATCAGGCAGCGGTTGAAGTCGAAGTCCTTCTGCTCGTCGATGCTCAGGACCTCGCCGAGCCGGGCGCCGGTATAGCGCAGGATGAGAAACAACAGGCGCACGCGCTCCCGGGACTGGCGGGTGCGCTCGTCCCGGGAATCCCTGGTCCAGGCGTCGAAGGATTTGGCCAAAAGGGCCATCTGGCCGTGATCCAGACGTTTGACGCCTTCGGCAACCTTGAACAGCCGGCAGGCCCGGGCCTGGCGCCCGGCCGGATTCAGGCCCCCGGGAGGGATGCCCGCGCGCTCCCGGAGCATGGCCAGCTCCTCGGGACGCAATCCGTCAATGAAGTGCAAAAGTTCCTTGGTCCGTTCCATAACGCCCCCAATTGTTGACGGTGGCACAATACCGATCCTGGAGACATTTGCAACTGGAAAGCAATGAGTATCACGGATTGAGAAAAACAAGTGACAGTAATGCAAGGAGGGCGACGAGAGGAATAAGGATCACCAAAACTTGAACAACAGTGACAGTACGTAAAAAAATACGATTTCGTATTCCAAAAACAACGTTTTTGTGTAAAAAACCGTATTTCCGTCTGGAACGCTGTGGAAAAGACGCGTTACGCCATGCGGACGGGCCTTGGCATGCATCGTGTAAAATCGAGGCGCGCCCGTCCTCCCGCATACGCTCCCTGGTTTTGTTTTCCGGGCGAGGGGCCGCGTGACGGCGCCCGGGGGCTTTTCCCGGGACGCGCGGCCGGACGGAGACGCATGAGGATGCCATGGAGTTTTCATATCACGCTATCGGAGTGTTGCGGACCCCTTTCCCCAAGGCCGAGGGAGCGCCCATCCAGCCGGCCGGAGCCCTGGGAGTGGCGGGCGAACTGGAGTTTCTTCCCGAGTACGCCGCCGGACTGGCCGATCTCGACGGGTTTTCCCATTTGATCGTGTTGTACCATCTGCACCAGGTGAAAAAGATGAGTCTCACGGTGACGCCCTTTCTGGACGCCACGCAGCGCGGCCTGTTCGCTACCCGGGCGCCCTGCCGCCCCAACCCCATCGGCCTGTCCGTGGTCCGGCTCATAAGCGTCGAGGGCCATGTCCTCAAGCTCGAGAACGTGGACATGGTGGACGGTTCGCCGGTCCTGGACGTGAAGCCCTACGTGGCGGCCTTCGATTCCTGGCCGGATTCCACCTCCGGCTGGCTGGAGCGTTGCGCCGGCCGGGCCGGGGGCATGCGCGCGGACACGCGGTTCTCGGACTGCCGGGACGGCGGCGTCCCGGGCGCGGGAGAATGCGCCGATACGCCCGGCGGGCCGCGATCCGGCGGGAAGGACGGGGGAGGAGAGGGCGCGTGAGCACGGCTTCCTTCCTGTTCCCCTTGTTCCTCACCTTGAAGGTGGCCGTGCTGGCGACCATCGCGTCCCTGACCATGGGGGTGGCGGCGGCCTATCTTCTCGGGCGCACGGCCTTTCCGGGCCGGGACTGGCTGGACGCCGTCCTGACTCTGCCTCTGGTCATGCCGCCCACGGTGCTCGGCTATTATCTCATCGTGGTCATCGGCCGCCGGGGATTTCTCGGTCCCTTTCTGGAGGACGTGTTCGGCGTTTCCCTCATGTTCACCTGGGAAGGAGCCGCCGTGGCGGCTTCGGTGGTGTCCTTCCCCCTGGTCTTCAAGTCCGCCCGCGCCGCGCTCGAGGGCGTGGAGCGAAATCTGGAGGACGCGGCCCGGACCATGGGACAAAGCGAACTGGCGGTCTTTTTCCGGGTTTCCCTGCCGCTGGCCTGGCGGGGCATCCTGGCCGGGACGCTTCTGGCCTTCGCCAGGGCCATGGGCGAGTTCGGCGCCACGCTCATGGTGGCGGGCAACCTGCCCGGCCGCACCCAGACCATGTCCATGGCGGTCTATTCCGCCGTGCAGGCGGGGGACAAAACCCTGGCCAACCTCTTGACCGCCGTCATCTCGGTGGTCTGCGTCTTGATCCTCGTCATCACAGGCAAACTTGCCAAACCAAAAACGTAAAGGAGTTCGCAGTCATGAAGAAGCTTGTCCTCGCCCTGTGCCTCACGCTCGTCACCGCCGTTCCGGCTTTCGCCGCCGACCTGGTGGTGTCCGCCGCCGCCAGCCTGACCGACGCCTTCAACGAGATCGTCCCGGCCTTCGAGAAGGAGAACCCGGGGGTGAAGCTGGTCATGAACTACGCCGCCTCGGGCGCGCTGTTCAACCAGATCGAGCAGGGCGCCCCGGCCGACGTGTTCGCCTCGGCCAACCAGAAATGGATGGACAAGGCCAAGGAAAGCGGCTTCATCCTGCCCGACACCCGGGTGACCTTCGCGCAGAACTCCCTGGTCATCTCCACGCCCAAGGACAACCCGGCCAAGGTGGCCTCCCTGGACGACCTGACCGCCGACCGCGTCAAGACCATCGGCATCGGCACGCCCAAGACCGTGCCCGCCGGGCAGTACGCTCAGGGCGCCCTGGAAAAGGCCGGCCTGTGGGAGAAGCTGTCCAAGAAGTTCATCTTCGGCGAATCCGTGCGTCAGGTGCTGGATTACCTGTCCCGCGGCGAAGTGGATTGCGGCTTCGTGTACAAGACCGACGCGGTCAAGGCCGGCGACGCCGTGGCCATCATCACGGAAGTGCCCCTGGAAAAGCCGGTCAGCTACCCCATCGCCGTGCTCAAGCAGTCCAAGGAGCAGGACATGGGCAAGAAGTTCCTGGCCTTCATCATGAGCCCGGCCGGACAGAAGATTCTCGAGAGCAAGGGTTTCAAGGCCGCGAAATAGGCGGCATGGCCGCAGGGGCGTCAGTCCCTGCGGCGTACATCGCGGCGGCGGCCCGGACGGCCGGGCCGCCGCCCGCGAAACGCGGGGAGGCGCGGCCTTCCCGCCCACGGAGGCGTCATGCGGTTCGAGGTGGATATTGAAAAGCGGCTCACGGACGGAACCCGTTCCTTCACCCTGGTCAGCCGGTTTTCCGTCATGGAGGAGACCATCGCCCTGTTCGGGCCGTCCGGATCGGGGAAATCCCTGACCCTGCGCGCCGTGGCCGGTCTCATGCGGCCGGACAAGGGCCGCATCGCCGTGGACGGGGTGGTCCTCTTCGATTCCGAAGAAGGAATCGACCTGCCCGCGCGGGAGCGGCGGGTAGGCTTCATGTTCCAGGACTACGCCCTGTTCCCCCACCTGACCGTGCGCGAGAACGTGGCCTTCGGTCTGAAACGCCCTCTGCGTCCCCTGTCCGCCGAGGCGAAACGCCGGGTGGAGGAGCTTCTGGACATCTTCGGCCTGGCCGAAACCGCCACGGCCTACCCCCGGGAAATTTCCGGCGGCCAGCGCCAGCGGGCCGGGCTCGCCCGCACCCTGGCCTGCCAGCCGCGCATCCTGCTTCTGGACGAGCCGTTTTCCGCCCTGGACCAGCCCCTTCGGGTGTTCATGCGCAAGGAGCTCGGCCAGGCCCTCGAACGCTTCCGCATCCCGGCCGCCCTGGTCACCCACGATCCCGAGGACGTGGAAGCCCTGGCGGGCGCCGTGGCCGCCTACGACGCGGGCCGGGTGACCACCGTATGCTCCGCCTCGGAGGCGGATCTGCGCGGCGAAACCCTGGGCCAGATCGCCATGCGCGGCGTGGCGGCGGCCTATGCCTGCGAAAGCGTCTGGAAGGGATGCGGCCAGGACGGCGCGCGGACCCAGGCGGCCTAGGAGGGCGCCCGAGACGCGGACGGCCGCGCACGCGTGAAGGCCTGCGCGGGCGCTATGCCGGATCGCGGCGGTCGTGTTGAGAAATCGGCCTTTGTCTTCCACGGACCCCGCCCGGGCGGCGCGCCCGGGAAAAGGGCCTCATCCCGTGATCGGCGGCAGAAGCAGGCTGCACAGAAAAACCGCTGCGGCCGCGATGGCCAGGATCAGTTCGATGCAAACGATCGGGTCCTTGCCGGAAAGCATGATCCCACCCCCCTTATAGCTTCTCGTCCCCCGGCCCGGCCCGGGACGCTTGACGGTTCCACGACGTTTTCATGACGCTTTGGCGGCAAAACGTGCGGATTCGCCCGCATCAGGGGCGTTCGGGCGGCGTTTCGCGTCCTCACGCCCCCTCGCCCCCTCGCGCTGAACCGCGTTTTGTGATATGCCGGTTGAGACCGATCGGACCGGGACGCGACGGGGCATGCGATGAAGCGCGGGAATGGACATCGAAACGGCGGCGCGCAAGGCGTCATTGCGCGGCTTGTGGAACAGGGCTTCACGGCCGGACCGCTTGTAAGCGGTCCCTGTCCCGGCTTGGGGCTGGAGGGGAGCGGGGCGCCGGAGCCTGGCGGGCGGGCCGGTCCCGGAGAACGGGCGGGGCCGGGAAGAACAGCCGGATGGGCGGGAAGGGCGGCCTCCTGCGGCGGAACTCTGCGCATCGACCCGGAATCCGGCGCATTCGCCTGTTTCACCTGCGGCCTGTCCGGCGGCGCCTCGCGTCTCGCCCGGCTTTTCCCCCACGATCCGAACGCGGCCGGACCGGCCGGGCCAAACGTCGCAGGCCCGAAAGACGAACCGGGCATTACGGCTGAAACCGGCCTGTCGGCTGAAACCGGCCAGACGGCGGAACCGGGCCAGACGGCGGAACCGGGCCAGACGGCGGAACCGGGCCGGGAGGGCGGCCCCGGGGAGGAAACGGCCGAGGACGGCCGGTCTCCCGACTATTACCGGCGGGCCGCGCTGTTGGCCGCCCTGGCCGCCCAGGGCCGGGAGGCGCTCTCCAGGCCCGAGGGCCGCGCCTTTTTCCAGGCCGCATCCGGGCTGTCCGGTTCCGGCCAGCCCGCGCCGTCCTCGTCGTCCGCGCCCAATACCCCCAATACCCCCAATATCCCCAATGCTCCTGATACGTTTGGCGAGCCCTGGCTGATTTGGCCAGGCGCGCAAGAAGCGGCAAGGCGGCTGCTCGGTATTGTCCCCGAGGCGGCGGACCATATTGCGCGGCTTTTGCCCGAGCTTGGGGCCGTCTCAGCTTCTATTTCCGCTTCGGGCTTGGTCTCCGGCCCCGCTCCCGGGACCGAAGCGCCATGTCCGGCCGTGGTCTGCCGCGACCGGCGCGGCGTCCCGGCGGCCATCGCCCTGGCGCCCGAACCGTCCCCATCCGGCGCGCCGGGCGCGTCCCTTTCGAAGGAAGTTTTCATCCCGGCCGGGCCGCTTCCCGATCTGTTCGGCCTTTTCGCCCTGCCCCCCCGTTCCACCGTCCTCATGGTCCAGGATTGCCTCACGGCGGCCATGCTCGCGGCCCGGGGCGCGACCGGGGTCGCGGCTCCGGGGCCCGGAGGCCTTTCGCCCGCCCACCTGGCCGGACTGCGGGCCAAGGGCGTCCAGCGCGTCATCCTGGCGTTCGACAACGCCCCGGCCGAACCCCTGCCCGGCGGCGGCCAGCGCTTTCCAGGCCAGGACATGACCGCCCGGGCGGTCAGGCTTGTAAGCGGCGCGGATTTTTCCGTCTTCGCGCTCGACCCCTTTTCCCTGGACCCCTTCGGCGATCCGGCGGAATTCGTCCGGGAGGAGGGGCTCGAGGCCTTTTCGCGGCTTTCGGCCCGGGCCGAGGAGGCCGCCGCCTGGATGGCCGGGGCACTCATCCGCGAGCACGGCCTGTCCACCCCGCTGGCCCTGGACGCCCTGCTCCGGGCAGCCGGGGAATATCTGGCCGAGGAGCCGCCCAGGGAGGCCTTCGTGTTCGAGGAGGCGTTCCTGGCCGGTTGCGGCCGGCCGGAGCGGGAAATGCGGCCGCGTCTGGCCGAGGCCCTGCGCCGCGCCCGGCTGCAAGCGCGCGGGGAGCTCCTGGGCAAGGCCATGAAGGCGGCCGGGGATCGCCTGTCGGCCGGCCGGACCCTGGAGGCCGCGGGCATCCTGGCCCAGGCCGCCCGGATCGCCCGGGAGGAAACCGCGGACGCCACGGGCGCCTCGCCGCCTCCCCGCTACCGGTTCGAGGATTTCACCCGGGACGTCCTGGGCGAAGCCAGGGGCGTCGCTTCGGGTTTCGAGGCCCTGGACCGGGCGGCGGCCATCCCGGCGGGCGCGCTCACCATCGCCGCCTCGCCTCCGGGCCATGGGGGATCGGCCTTTTTGCTCAATCTTTTCCTGAACATGACCCTGGCGGACGAGGACAGGGAATGCCATTTCCTGAGTTTTGACGAGCCCCTGGTCTTTACGGCCCTGCGCTGCCTCATGCGGCTGTCCGGCGAGGTCCTGGATGCGCGCAAAAACCAGGCGGCCTTTCTTCGCTACATGCGAAAGCGCCAGCGCTTCGAACTGGCCGGGGACGAGCGCAGGGAACGGATCGAACGGGCCGTTTCGATCCTCCAGGGCCTGCAGGAATCCGGGCGGCTCAACCTGGCCGCGCCGCCGCGCCGGGCGCGGGACCTGCCTGGGCTTGTGGCGAGGCTGGCCGGGGAACGCGAAATCAAGGCCCTGTTCCTCGGGCCTCTGGACCGGCTGGCCGCCAGGCCAGGCCGCAGGGCCGAACCCGGGGAGATCGCCGAACTGGCGGCGGCCCTGGAGGAGGCGGCCAGCCATTCGGGATTGACCGTGATCGCCAAGGGCTGGCCCGAACCCGCCAAAGCCGCCGGGGACGCGGCTCAGGGGCTTTCGGTTCTGGCGGAGTGGATCGCGGCCTCGGGCGCGCCCGCGTCGCTTGTTCTGGGCGTTTTCGACGAAAGCCCGAAAGAGGCGCTTCCGGGGAGTCTGGCGGACATGCAGGGCGCTTTGGGGCGGACCGCTTCGGGCGAAACGGCCAGTCTGGCCGTTCACGTGGCCCACAGCGCCCAGGGCGAAGCGGGACGGAAGGTCCTCTTCCGCCTGAACCGGGCCACCCTGGCGGTTGAGGAGAAATCGCTCCTGACCGTCTGAAGGCGGCCGTCGCGGATGGATGCGCCCGGGGACGTTCGCCGCCCCCGCTAGGCCCTGGCCATGTTCCCGCGCGGGACGTCTTGCGGAAAAGGCCGCGCCGGCGTCGCGGGTTCCTTGGATTTCGGTGGCATTTCGCAAGAAAAACGCGTAGCATGAAATGCTTTTTCCGGCCTGGCTGGGCAGGGGTTTCGCGAACGCGGGGCGCCCGCCGCCGGGCGGAGGATTTCGAAAGGGCGGGGTGGAGGCGCAGTATGCAGTTTCGACCGGAAGACCACGCCGTGGCCATTCTCTCCGACAACAGCGAACACGCGGCCGTGGACCGGGCAGCCCTTTTGCGGCTCGGCTTCAAGGCCGCCCATGTCTTCACGGCCAGCCGCGAGGCTTTTTCCTTTCTCTACGACGACGGCGCCGGTCTGGCGCTGGTGGACGCGTCGGTTGGGGACTTAAGCGGCAGGGAATGCATCCGTTTCCTGAAATCCGACAAGAAGCTGCGTCTGTTGCCCGTGGTGGCCGTATCCCGGGAAAACCGCATGACCCACGTCCTCGACGTCATCAGCGCGGGCTGCAACGGCTATGTGATCCGGCCCTATTCCCTGACCGCCTTCGAGCGGCATCTGAAAATGGCCTGGCTTTCGAGCGTCCACGAGGAAGTGGAGGAGGAGCAGCTGCGCCTGGCCAGGCGGTTTCTGGAGGAAGGGGAATACGCCCAGGCCGCCGAGGGATTTTCCGAGCTGGTCAGCGCCGAAAACCGCGCCCTGGCCTATTTCGACGAAGGCGCGCTCTGCCTCATGCGCAAGAACTACGGCAAGGCCATCGTGGCCTTCAATAACGCCATACGGGAAAACGAGCTGTTCGCCGAGGCCTACCGGGGGTTGGCCTACGCCTACAAGGGCCTGGGCGACATGGAGAGCTACCGGGAAAACCTGGACAAGGCGGCGGACGTGTTCGCCTTTCAGGATCGCATGCAGGAAGTGCGGGACGTGTTCGTGGAGATCCTGAAGGAGGATCCCGAGGCCGCCAACCCGTTCAACGCCCTGGGCGTGCGGCTGCGCAAGGCCGGAGATCTGCCCGGCGCCCTGCACGCCTACGAGCAGGCCCTTTCGCTCACCCCGGACGATCCGGCCGTGCACTACAACCTGGCCAAGGCCTGGCACGCCATGCGCAACACCCCGAAGGCCCTGGAGCACGCCCGGCTAAGCCTGACGCTGGACCCTGGATTCACCCCGGCGGCCGAGATCTTGGATTTTCTGGAAAAGCGCCGCGCCCAGTTCCCGGTTTCCCGGACGAGCTCCTCGAGCGGGCTTTCCCTGGACGACGAGCTCCTCTGATCGGCCCTTCCTGTCGCCGGAATGCGAAAATTCCGGCTTTTTCCCATCATTACTTTGCCAGAGCCAGGAAGATGCCTTATCTTTACGGCATTGTTCACTGGAAAACTCCCCTTGATAACGCAATCCAAGGAGTCATTCATGAGAAAGTACGGACGATACGCTCTGTTGGCCCTGGTTTTGGGATTCTCCGCTCTTTTTATCGCCGGGTGTGGGAATTCGGACGACGCCAAAGGCAAAGAGGAATCCAAGGCCGCGACCGAGGAAAAAGCCAAAGACGCGTTGGCCGGCGTGAAAAAGGATGCGGCCAAGGCCGTCGAGGAAGCGAAGAACCAGGCGGCCGAGGCGGTCGAGAGCGCCAAGAAGGAAGCGGCCGGCGCCGCCCAGGCCCTTCAGGACAAGGCGAACGAGGCCATCGCTTCGGCCAAGGCGGCCTATGTGAGCGCCCTGGCTTCCAAGCTCGACGCCCTGAGTCTGCAAATCGACGAAATGCAGGCCAAGCTCGACGCCTTGGGCGACAAGGCCGCCGACGAGTCGAAGAAACAGCTCGCAGCGCTCAAGGAGAAGCGCGACGCGGCGGCCAAGCAGCTCGTCGAGCTGAAGGACTCCTCGGGCGACGCCTGGCAGTCCCTCAAGGCGGGCATGGACGCGGCGGCCGATGATTTGCAGAAAGCCTACGACGACGCCAGGGCCAAGATCGAGTAAGCCGCGCAATCCTGGCGGGCGCGCCCACGTCTTCCCGGAGCGGAGGCGCGGGCGCCGGTCCGGCGAAAATCAAGGAGGCCACATGGCGCTGCGTCTAGCGATTCTGGCGTTGGCGGGGCTTGCGACCGCGTGTGTGGGACCCTATCCCGGCGGATCGGGCATGTTCGGCCCGGGACGTATGATGTATTATAGCCCATTGGGGGACCTTATGGGGTTCGTGCTGCTTCTGATCGTGATCGGGCTCGGGTTCTATCTGTATAAAAACGGCAAACTCGGCGGACTGGGCGGGCTCGGCGGACCGGGGGAGACTCCCCTGGACATCCTGAAAAAACGCTACGCCCGGGGAGAAATCAGCCGGGAGGAATTCGAGCGCATGCGCAAGGAGCTGGAGTAGCGGGGCCCTGACGGCCTGTGACGGGCCTTTCCAACGGCGAAAACGCGCTTACCTTCTTCTAAAGGGCTCGTGGCCCGGCCGATGGCCTTGTACGGCGACAAACCAAGGAGCGGACCATGAACGTCGACAAAACCCGTCTTGAAGGCAAGATACGTGAAATATACCCGGAAATCGGGCGCTTTGGATTGAAAATGGACCTCGACTTCCTTGTGGACAAGGGCGCCTGGGCGGTTACCCTGACCCACGGCGAGCATACCCTTGTCACCTACGTGGAGCCCGAGGACGCGGCGAAATGCCTGGGCGGGGTGGAGTGCATCCACCTGGGGCATCAGATCGGACAGTTCGTGCGCAACTATTGCATGTCCGATACGGTCTGCCGGAACTGACGCCCGTTTCGCCCCGGTTTCCTCCGCAGTCCGGGCGGGGACAGGCTCGACAGCCTGTCCCCGCCTTTTTCAATGCATGCCCTTGGGCGGCGCGGCGCCGTGCCGGGGTTTGCGCATGATCCACATGAGGACCATGAGCCCGAGGAACATGATGGCCTGGGCGTGGAACACGTCGTAGAAGGACATGGCGTTCGCCTGGAGCAGGAGATGCTTGTTGACCAGGGCGGCGGCCGTGTCCCCATTGCTCGCGATGTGGCCGAGCTTGTAGTCGAGCAGGGCCTTGATGCGGTCAACGGCGTTCACGTAGGGCGGATCGTAGGGCGAAAGGTTTTCGGCGATGCGGAACTGGTGGAATTGGGCCCGCCTGGCCAGCAGCGTGGTCACGAAGGCCACGCCGAAGGAGCCGCCCATGTTGCGCAGCAGATTGAACACGGCCGAGGCGTTGTTCATGCGTTCCTTGGGCACGAAGGCCATGGTCAGGAACATGAGCGGCACGAAGAAGAAGGAGATGCCGATGGCCTGGATGTTGCGCCCCAGGATGGCCGCGCCGAGATCGATCTGCAAGGTGAAACCGGACATGTAGAACAGCGAATAGGCGCTGACGCAAAGGCCGAAGAAGAGGATCAGCCTCGCGTCGATTTTTTCCGTGAGTTTTCCGGCCAGGGGCAGGGTGAGGAGCATGATGAGCCCCCCGGGCCCCAGCACCACGCCCGCCAGAAAGGCGGTATAGCCCATGAGGCTCTGCAGATAGAGCGGCAACAGCACCACCGAGCCGAAAAAGGCGAAAAAGCCGAAGAACATGACGATATTGCCCACGGCGAAGCTGCGGTCCTTGAAGATGCGCAGATCCACCACCGGGCTTTCGTGGCGCAGTTCCCAGAACACGAAGGAAACGAGGCTCACGGCGCTGATGACGGACAGGGCCAGGATGAAATCCGAGGAGAACCAGTCGTCCTGCTGGCCCTTGTCCAGGACGATCTGCAGGCAGGACAGGCCCACGGTCAACAGGGTGAGGCCCAGGACGTCGACTTTTTCGCCCTTGGTCCGGCGTTCCATGTAGTCCGGGTCCCTGACGGTCGCCCAGCACATGGCCAGGGCCGCCACGCCGATGGGCGCGTTGATGTAGAAGATCCAGCGCCAGGAATAATTGTCCGTGATGTAGCCGCCGAGAAGCGGGCCGAGAATGGGGCCGAGCACCACGCCCATGCCGAAGATGGACATGGCCATGCCCCGCTGCCTGGGCGGAAAGCTCTCCAGCAGGATGGCCTGGGACATGGGCTGCAAGCCGCCGCCCCCGATGCCCTGGATCACCCGGAAGAGGATGAGGGCGGGCAGGCTCGTGGCCATGCCGCAGAGCATGGAGGACAGGGTGAACATGGCCACCGAGGCCAGAAGATAGTTCCGCCGTCCCATGAGCCTGGCCAGCCAGCCGCTGGCCGGGATGACCACGGCGTTCGAGACGAGATACGAGGTGAGGACCCAGGTGGCCTCGTCCTGGCCGGCCGAAAGACTGCCCTGGATATGCCCCAGGGCCACATTGGCGATGGAGGTGTCGAGCACCTCCAGAAGCGTGGGGATCATCACGCTTATGGTGATGAGCCATTTGTTGACGGCTTGTTCGGACATGCGGGGCTAGTCCGTGAGAATGGTGGGAACCACGCTCATGCCCAGGCGCAGGGGCGGGTAATCGCCCGGATCGAGGACGATCTTGACGGGGATGCGCTGAACCACCTTGACGTAGTTGCCCGTGGCGTTTTCCGGGGGGAACAGGGAAAAGACCGCGCCGGTGCCCGCCATCAGGGATTCCACCACGCCGGTGAGGATCCTGCCCGGATAGGCGTCCACCTCGATCTCGACCTTCAGGCCGGGATGCACGCGGGTGAGCTGGGTTTCCTTGTAGTTGGCCGTGATCCAGAGCTTGTCCTGGGCCAGCGGGGTAATGGTCATAAGCGGCTGTCCGGCGGAAACCAGCCTCCCGGCCTCCACGGATTTCTTGGTCACGTAACCGTCGGCCGGGGCCAGGATCTTGGCGTAGCCGAGGTTCAATTCGGCCTGGCGCACCTGCTCCCTGGCCAGATCGACCAGGGCCTGCTGGGCCTCGGCCTCCTTGACCTTGATGTCCGCCTGTTCCTTGCCCATCCCAGCCAGCTTGATCTCGGCGTTCAGGCGCGCCGCGTCCGCTTCCAGGGCGGCCCGCTTGCGGTTGATCGCGTCGGCGCTGGCCTCGGCCTGCCGCAGGGCGGCCTGGGCGGTGCGCTCCTTGGTCCGGGCGTTGTCCAGGTCGGACTGGGCCAGGACGTTCTTGTCGAGCAGGGCGCTGTAGCGCTTGAGGTCGAGCTGGGCCTGCTCCAGCAGGGCCTTGGCCTGAACGGACTGCTCGTTGGCGGCCTCTTCCTCTTTTTTCAGCTGGTCCAGGTTCTTGTAGAGCATTTCGAGCTGGGCCTCGGCGCCGGCCACCTTGGAGGAGGTCTGGTCCAGGGTCAGGGGCACGTCCAGCTTGAGGGCGGTCAGTTTGCTTTCGGCGGCCGCCAGGTCGGCCCGGGCCTTGGCCAGGGCCACCTGGTAATCCGTGGGGTCGAGGACCGCCAGGACGTCGCCCTCATGGACCTTCTGGTTGTCCTCCACCGGCACCTGGTCCACGTAGCCTCCGACGCGCGGGGTGATGGCATAGACCCGGCCGTCCACGAACGCGTCGTCCGTGGCGATCTTGCCGCGCGCCTGGAGGTAGTAGCCGAGGCAGGAGACGGCCAGGACGGCCAGGACCGCCAGAATGACCTTTTTTTTCTTCGACGAGGGACCCTTTTCGGAATGCGGGACCGAGGCGCGAGCCTTGCGCAGTTTGGCGAGCATGGAAAATCCTTTTGCGGGAAGGTTACTCTTCAAGGCGCCGCATGATGGCGTCGAGAATTCTGTTGACGGCGTGAATGTCCTCGGGGGGCAGGCCGCCGAAGATCTTGTCGCGGAAGGCCGTGGCCACGGGGATGGCGACGGTCCGGAGCTCCTGGCTCCTGGCGGTGGGAAAGAGCCTGTAGCTGCGCCGGTCCTTGGGATCGCGCACGCGTTCGATCAGCCCCTTGTGTTCCAGACGATCCACGATGCGGGTGATGGTGGTGCGGTCCTTGGTGGTTTTTTCCGCCAGCTCGCACTGGGACATCCCTTCGTTTTTCCAGAGAAAAGCCAGGACGAACCACTGCTCGGGCGTCACGTCCAGGCCGTGGTCCAGGAACGCTTTGCGCAGGCCCTGCTTGAGGGCGTAAAACGTGCGCCCGAAATGGTAACCGGGATTTTTTTCCGGGTCGTAGTCCAGGGAATCGTCCGTCATGCTCGCCGCCTTTCGTTTCCCCTGAAAACGGGGAGGGCGGATAGATCGGAAGAGCGTCGTGTAGGGAAAGAGTGTAGATCTCGGTGGTC
>CALGYO010000206.1 GCA_937934715.1 uncultured Desulfovibrionaceae bacterium
CGACCTCGGAGGCCAGGATCAGGGGCAACGAGCGGGCTAGGCTGGGGTCGTAGGCGGTGCCGTTGAGGACGTCGCGCAGGCATTCCCATTCGGGCTCGCTCAGGGCGGGCGCGCGGCCCAGGCGTTGCAGGGTGGCCAGGTCTTCCCGGAGCTGGCCGGCCATGTCCTGGCCCAGGCGCCCCAGCCAATCGCGCTCGGCCTGACTCAGACGCAATGAGGTTGTCAGTCGTGGGGCCATGATCGCTCCCAATTTTAATGGTGGCCGGGCCGGGTCACCCCGGCCCGAGGGGGCAGGTTGGCTAGTCGTTACATCCGCAATGCACCTCGGGCAGATTGTCGGCCGCCTCCTGGCCATGCTCCCGGATATAGCTGCTCAGATCCATCACGGCCAGCCACACCGGGCTCTCATCGGTGTCCACCGAGCCGTCGCCGTGGCGGTGGCCAATCAGCCGGCGCACCACCATGCCACAGGCTTCGCAGTAACCGGTGATTTCGCCGCCGTCGTAGGGGAGGGCGGGTCCGTCCAGGACCAACACGCCACTCTCCAGGGTGATGGCCAGGCCCTCCCCGCCATTCTCGCGCACCCGCTCGGCCAGGGCCTCGGAGCAAGGCACCGTTGCCAGGCCCTCCAGGCCGTCAGCCCACCTGGCCGCATCCTGGCGGGCCGCTTCGGGAGTGGCCCCCAGGCCATAGACGGACCCGGTTTCGGGCTGGTAGGTGGCGTAGGTCGTGTTATTGTTGCTCTGGCTCATCTCATCCTCCTAGTCGTTTGGGGTGGGCCTGGGTTGGTTGGCGGTGGCTCGCTGGCCAACCCGTTTTAATGAAATCAGTGTACCGCAAACGCAATGCAAACGCAATGCGTTTTTTTGGGGGGGGTGGCGGTTTTTTGGGCCTAGCAACCGGGGGTAACTGGGGGTAATAAATTCAACGGTTGGCCCGTTTTGGGCGGTTCTGGCGCGGGGCCTCAGCCTAATTTATATTGTTATTTACACTAATTATAGTAAGGCAAGGTGTGTTGACTAAACTGGTGTGCCGGCCTCCTAAGCCGTAGGTCGTGCGTTCGAATCGCGCCGGGGGCACCAAAGGTTACAAAGAGTTGAGTTCAGGTCTGAACTCAACTCTTTTTTTTGGTTGGAAATGGTTGGAGTTTACGCGCCGATGTGACGGTCACCCGGAAACAGATCCGGCCATGGGGTGGGGACGTCAGTTCGAATACATCGAGATTGACTAAAACCGTATTAGGAGGCACAGTACCAATGGGTACCGCAGCCCGATAGCCTTTGAGTCTCAACAAGTTGTTTAGCTATCTGTCCGCTGTGCGTGGGTAAGATCATGCTGGATGGCGATGCGTACCTCACCGTGTTGGAAGGTCTGTACGTCACCATTAAAATTTCCGTCTTAGGTCTGCTACTGGGCGCCGTTTTCGGCGCCTTGTTATGCTGGGCCAGAATGTTCGGACCGCCCCTTGTCCGGATCGTCGTGCGTTCCGTGACGGCCCTCTTGCGGGGAAGCCCGATCCTTCTTTTACTGATGCTGCTCTACTACGTCGTGTTCGCGCAAAGTCGGATCTCCCCGGACCTCGTCGCTGTGCTCGCCTTTGGGTTGAACAGCGGCGCCCATCTCTCCGAGCTGATGCGCTCCGCCTTGGAAGCCGTTGACAAGCGACAATACGAAGCCGCTCGAATGCTGGGTTTTTCCAAGTTCAAGGCGTTTTGCGCCATTACGGCGCCGCAAGCCGGCAAGATTGCAAAACCCGTGTGCCTGGGCGTAATCGTCAACACCATCCAGTGGACTTCCGTCGTGGGCTACGTGTCTATCAGCGACCTGACGAGGACGCTCAACAATATCGGAAACCGGACAGGCGATCCTTTCTTTTCTTTGTTCTGCGGCGTGCTGATCTATCTTGGGATTTCGACGCTCGTCTCCGCGCTCTTTTCGCTCGGCGGCAAAGAGAAGGAAGCGTCATGATCAGGGTGCAGGGTTTGGGCAAACGGTTTGGCGACCTCGACGTGCTCAAGGGGATCGACGTTCATATCCAGCGCGGGGAATGCGTGGCGATCATCGGACGCTCGGGGAGCGGCAAAAGCATGTTCTTGCGCTCTATCGCCATGCTCGAAAGACCGGACGCCGGGTCCGTCTTCATCAACGGGGAGGAGATCACGCGCAAAGGCGCGGACCTCAATCGCATCAGAGAAAAGATGGGCATGGTGTATCAAGGTTTTCACCTGTTCTCGCATTTGAACGCGCTGGACAACGTCGCGTTGGCGCCGAGATGGGTGAAACGGTTGGACAAAGCTGCGGCAGAGAGCAAAGCGCTTGAACTGCTGGCCATGGTCGGCATGGCGGAGAAGGTCAAAAGTTACCCGCGCCAGCTTTCCGGAGGACAACAGCAGCGGGTGGCCATCGCGCGGTGTCTGGCCATGGACCCTGAGATCATGCTCCTTGACGAACCCACGTCGGCTTTGGACCCGGCCATGACGAACGAGGTGTTGAGCATTGTCAAAAAACTTGTCGGCAGAGGACTGACCATGTTGATCGTGACTCATGAAATGTCCTTCGCCCAAGAAGTCGCCAGCCGGGTGTTGTTTATCGAGGACGGAGAGATTTACGAGGACGGGGTTCCCAGCGTCATTTTCGAGAACCCGCGGCGGGAAAAGACCCGCGCGTTCATTGCCCGTCTCAATATGTTAAATTTCGAAATTCGCTCCTCCTCCTATGACTTCGTAGCCATGAACGCCAAAATTGAAGTTTTTTGCAGCAATTATGGAGTTTCACGCCAAAAGACGTACGCCCTCCAACTCGTGTTGGAGGAATTGATCATGATGATTATCAAGCAGTGTTATGCCGCAATAGAGCCTGAAGTAGAGCTGTCCATCGCCTACAAGAAGGAAGCCGATGAAATAACGATATATTTTTATTATAAAGCAAGCGCGTTCAATCCTTTCGAGCTGCATCGGGGGGACTTGGAGAATCTAGGGATTGTTTTAATAGACAATTATGTGAAGAAACATGAGCATGTGCATGACGGCCTGCGGAATAGAATCCTTGTCACGCTTTAAGGAAAACAAAGGAAACATCTGATGCGGAAATGTGCGTGGTTGTTGCTTGTGGTTATGGCGTTAGCCATTCAGGGATTAGGCGAGGCAAAAACATCCAAAATCGACAGCGCCGCCGATTTGAAGGACAAAGTCATAGGCTCTGTTTCGCCTGCGATGCCCACCAATGCCGTGGAGGCCTCGATCGCCAAGGCTATCGGCGCAAAACCCAAGTCGGTGCAGTTCTATAACCGCTACTCGGATTGCGTCATGGCGCTGAAAGCCGGAAAGGTTGACGCGGTGTTGAGCCCGAAGTTCGAGGCCGAGTATTACGTCAAACGCAATCCGGATTTGAAGCTGGTCTCCAGGGAGCCTGTCAAGGTCAATGTCGTCATGGGCGTGCGCGCCGAGGATGCCCAGCTCAAAGACGAGTTGGACAAGGCCATAGCGACGTTGCAGGGAAATGGCTTCCTGAAGAAGCTGGCCGAGGATTTGGTGACCAACCTTCCGGTCGGCCATGAGCCTGCGGCGCAGGCCAAGGCCGAAATCCCAGGCGCGAAAAAGATGTTCGTCGCCGTGTGCGGGGATTACGTGCCGTTGGATTATATCGCCGCGAACGGGAGCCCTGCGGGCTTCAACGTGGCTTTGCTGAACGAGATCGGCCGGATGTTGAACGTCAATTTCGAGTTCGTCTCCCTTGAAAGCCAAGCGCGCTTCGTCGCCCTGAAAAGCAAAAAAGTAGATATCGTCTTCTGTAATCTCGACGGCGACACTCCGGGCCTCCAGGCCTTGAAAGAGAAGAGCTGGGCGGCCACCAAGCCCTATTTCAGCTCGGAAACTGGCGGCTTTCTTGTGAAGAAGTAGCCGGTAAGTCTAATTTTTTTTCGTATTGCGCGTTGGTTCGAGGGGGACAGGGGCGTTGCATGGCTAACCCGCGCTCGCCCCTCGCTCCCCCTCGGCTCACGTTCGCCAAATGGTTGATTTGCGTCATCGCGGCTCTGGGCTTCGCGTTCGACACCTACGAACTGATGACGCTTCCGCTCATCATCCGGCCCGCGTTGCAGGAGCTTGGAGATCTCAGGCCAGGCACCCCGGAGTTCAGCTTTTGGCTTGGCCTGTTTTTCTATCTGCCGGCCACCTGCGGCGGGGTGTTTGGCCTGCTCAGCGGGTACCTGACGGATCTGCTCGGAAGGCGGCGAGTGCTCATCTGGAGCATTCTCACATATGCCTGCGCCTCCTTCGTCTCGGGCTTCTCCACGAGTCTGTCCATGCTTCTGATCCTGCGTTGTCTGGTGTTCATCGCCGTGTGCAGCGAGTATGTGGCGTCGGTGGCCTGGCTGGCGGAGTTCTTTCCTGACGATCGTCAGCGCGAGGGCGTCTTGGGTGCCGCGCAGGTTTTTTCCTCGCTGGGCGGGGTAATGGTCGCCGTGACCAACGGCCTCTGCGCGGCCTGGGCCGTGCATCAGCCTTACCCCTTGTTGTTTGGCTTCAGCCTCCCCCCGCTGCAGCTCCCGGCCATCCAGCTTCCCACGGTTTTGAGCTTCCTGGGGACAATTGCGCAGCCGCACGCGGATTGGCGCTACACTCTTATCTCCGGCATTCTGCCGGCCATACCGCTCTTGCTGGCCAGGCCGTTCATGCCAGAGTCGCCGCAATGGCTGCGCAAACGCCGCGCCGGCCTCTTGAAGCGGCCGAACGTCCTCGAACTCTTTCAGCCGGCCTTGCGACGCACGACCCTGCTCGCCACGATGATGGTCGCCTGCGCTTTCGCCGCCCTCTATGGGGCCATCATGCAGATGCCTCAAGTCGTGCCCGGTCTGCCGGAGGTGCGGGTTGAGACGGCCAAAGCGGTGGCGGCCATCGAGCTTTCAGCGGTGAAGACAGGGGCCGAGGACGCGTCGGAGGAGGCCAAAGCCGCCCAGGCGCGCAAGATTGCCGCCGCGGTGGAGCATATGAACGCCGCTCGGCTCACGAAGATCCAGGAGCTCGGGGGCGGGGCGGGGCGCCTCGCCATGGTCGGGCTGGCCCTGCTCGTCGTCAGCCGAAGATCGCTCTTGCGGTTGCTTCTTGTTCCTGGGTTGCTTGTCGTGCCGCTGACCTTCGCCCTGGCCGGGAAGGCGAGCCTGAGTTGGATCGACTACGGCATATTCTTGGCGGGCTTCTTGACCTTGGCCCAGTTCAGTTTTTGGGGCAATTACCTGCCGCGCGTCTTCCCGCTGCACCTGCGCGGCACGGGCGAGAGCTTTGCGGTCAATGTGGGCGGGCGGATGATTGGAACCAGCTTTGCCGTCGTCACGCACTGGATCGCCGTGTGGCTGCCCTCAAGCGCGAATTACGCCTTCAAGGTGGCCTACGTCGCTTGCGGCGTGGGATTTGCTACCTATATGGTCTGTCTCTGGGCCACGTTCTGGTTGCCCGAGCCCAAACCGGGGGCCTTGGCCGACTAGCCTCTCGGCGCGAATACTGGGGTGGGCGTCAGCCTCGTTCGCCCCCGGAGCGCCATGCCTTGGCCAGCCGCCCCAGTTGTTCCCGGTCAAGTTTGCCCTGCTGCGTTTGCGGCCAGTGTTCGATGCGCAGGCAGCCCACCGGCACGGACTCCTCGTCCACCCGGGCCGCGCACCAGGCCAGGAGCGCCTCTGCGCCAGGATCTTGGGCCATCTCCTTCAGCCGATAAAAGGCCACGGGCGCCTGTCCTTCAATCGGGTCAAGGACGCCGACCACGGCGACGCTCTCCACGTCGGCGTGCGCGGTCAAGGCCTCGATGATCAGGGCCGTGGACACGTTCACCGCGTTGCGGACGATAACCTCGGCGGCGCGGCAGACAAACCAGTAATCCCCGTCTTCGTCCATTTTCATGACGTCCTGGGTGTCGAACCAACCGGATCTGAGCGCCTTATGGGTGCGCAGCGTGTCGTTCCAGTATCCCACCATCATATTGGGAGAGCGCACCAGCAGCCGCCCTGGCTCGCCCACGCGCGCGTCGCGGCCGTCCGGGCCGACGAGCCGTATTTCAACGCCTTCCAAGGGCTTGCCCACAGAGCCGCTTTTGACCGGGGCGGAGTTGTGGGAGACGCAATACGCCCCGAGTTCGGTCATCCCGATCATGTTGCGGACAGGACGCCCCGTGACGCTCGCCATGTCTCGATCCAAATCCGGTCCTGAGTGGTCGCCGGAAACGCTCCAGAACCGAAGACGGGAATGCTCAGCGAGCGGCGAGGAGGGGACTCGCAGCAGCCTGCGGGCGTAGCTGGGCATGAGCAGGGCGTAGGTGGGCCTGACGCTGTGGTAATAGCGCCAATACTCGTCGCTGCCAAGTAGCTCGGCCAGGGCCAGCGAGCCGCCGACGCAGAGCATGGCCAGGAATTGCGTGACGAGGCTGACCGGCTTGGCCAGGGGGAAGACCGTCAACGCGACGTCGGCGGCGCTCAGCTCCATGGCCTTGATGAAGGCGTCGGCTCGCGCGACGAAGCGGGCCTGCGAGTGCGCGACGCCTTTGGGACGCCCGGTGGTGCCGGAGGTGTAAACGATCAGGCAAAGCGGGTCGGGATCGTTTACGTCCCCGCGGTGCGGCTCGGCGTCGAGCAATTCTTGATACGCGATGCAGCCAGGCGTCGCAGCGTCCGTCACGATACAGACGGAAAGCGTGTCAAGGGACTGGGCGGGGATGGCGCCGCGCAGCGCCTGCGTAGTGATCAAGGCCTTGGCGCCGGTGTCGGCAAGTATGTATGAGAATTGCGGGGGAGCGTACTCGGTGAGCAAGACCACAACGACCAAATCGCACTGGAACGCAGCAAGCAAAATGACGGCGAGCTCCAGGGAGTTAGGAAGCAGCACGGCGATCCGGTCGCCTGGAGCAAGGCCTAGCTTCACAAGCCCGCTCGCCGCGCGCGAGACGACGTCTTCGAGCTCTCGATAGGCAAGGCGTTTTTCGCCGCATCGGACGGCGCATTGTTCCGGCCTATCGGCGGCGGCCGCCGCGAGAACTTCCCGAATCAGCATGTTTTCTCCTTACGCGGCTTGCGCTGTGATGGATATAACCTGACTGATCATCCCAGCGTAATTGGTGCTGGTGGATATATCCAGCATCAGGCACATGCGCCTAACCGGATACCGGTCACGGTGGTCACGGACGAATTGATACTTCATTTGGGCACCCGCGAGAAGATGCCCAGAGCTATTTTTAGAAAAATGTCGCGCTCCTGGCGCAGGATTTCTTTCTCCCGCTTCAAGCGTCGCAACTCCTCGTCCTGGGACTTGAGGCGCCCCTTGCCGGGGAAAGCCTCCGCAGGGTCCTGGGCCAGTTGCCTTCGCCAGCGCCCTAACACGCTTTCGGCGATACCCAAAGTCACGGGCGGCTTGAAATAGGCTCAGGCCGCCATCGGTCACCAACCGGACCGCTTTCAGCTTGAACAACCGCCTGAAACTACGGCGACGATCTCCCATGGAATACCTCCAGGCTCATTATCAGAAGCCTTTCAGGGTGTCCACAAGACCGGGGGAACTTCACGGGTCGCGCCGCCAATTCCCGGAGGCCTGAGCCGGGGTCTTGCCAGGCCGCGGCGGCTATGCCAGGATGAACCGCGCTGGGCGGGGCTGCGGCCGTCGCCCACCCGCCTCGCCGCCGACGCTCCCGCGTCTTTGCGAAGTCCAACCGGGAAGCGCGGCGAGTGAAGGCATCCAGGCTGGCGCTCCATCGCTCAACGGACGAAGATTCCCATGACCTTCCCTCATATCTCCCTGCTCAAAAGCCTGTGTCTGCTGGGGGTCGTCTGCGTGCACTGCATGCTGTTTTTCTGCACCCCCTTCCCATACTGGAAGCTTTACGCGGCAACGCCCGTGGCCTGGGTGGACGCTGTCACCGGGTTGGCCATGTACACCCTGGTGCCGTCCTTCATCTTCGCCTCGGGCTTCACTTTCGCCAGGACCTGCGCCGCTGGCGATCGCCGCCGGCCGCAAATCCTGCGCAACCGCGCGCGCCGGCTGCTGCTCCCCTGGCTGGGCATGGCCCTGTTCTGGCTGGCGCCGCTCTACACCATCTTCGCCATCCCGGCCCACATGCACCCGGCCGACGCCAGCCTGGCGGCCACCTATCGTGCGGTGTTGCTGGGATTTTTCGTCGATCACCTGTGGTTCCTGCTGGCCCTGTTCTGGGCCACCCTGTTCTGGCTGCTGGTCGAGCCCTGGCTGCGCGGCAAATCCCTGGCCTGGGGCGCGCTGCTGGCCGTGGGGGCGGCGCTGTTGGTGCAGCGCTACAGCTCCTGGCTGCCCTGGTATTGCCTGGGCCAGATCGCCAATCCCATCGTCTGCTTTTTCGCCGGCATGGCGGTCTTCCGCCAGCGCCAAGGCCTGGACGCCCTGCTGCGGCGCAGGCCCCTGCTGATCGGCGCGGCCCTGGCGGCGGCGATCTGGTTGCTCAAGCCCCAGGCCCTGACTCATCCGCCGCTGTACTGGCTGGTATGCGTCCTCTGCTGCCTGGCCACCTATCTGGTCTGCCTGCTGCTGGCGGAAAAACACCACCCGCGGCTGCGGGCCTGGCGCGCCTACGCCTGGCTGGAGGACAACGGCTATCGCCTGTACCTCTTCCACATGCCCTTCCCGCTCCTGGGGTTCATGTGGCTGCCCCCCCGCCTGGCCCTGCCGCCGCTGGCCTTCATCCTGCTGGACATCGCCCTCACCCTGGCCGTCACCACGCTGGTGGTGCTGGCCAGCCACCGCCTCGAGCCGGGTTTGAAGCGCGCTTTCGCGGGGTTGCTCCACCAGAGGACCGCGAGGGAGTCGCAATGAAGCTGGAAGCTTTCGGCTATAACGACGTGATTGCGAAACTACGGGCCGCGCACGATCTTGAGGAGTTCGCCCTCGGGCGGGTGATTTCCGAGCACAAGGAAGGCTATATCGTCCGGACCGAAGACGGCGACCTGAAGGCCGAGGTCACCGGCAACCTGCGCTTTGCGGCCCAGGGGCGCGAGGATTTCCCGGCGGTGGGGGACTGGGTGG
>CALGYO010000207.1 GCA_937934715.1 uncultured Desulfovibrionaceae bacterium
TGTCCCGTATCATCGAGCTGGACCCGGGACTCACCGCCAACATCCTGCGGCTCGCCAACTCGGCCTTGCTCGGCTTTACCGTCCCTGTGGCCACGGTCAAGGAAGCGGTGATCCGCATCGGCCTGACCCAGATCTGTCAACTGGCCATCGCCGCCGGCGTGGCGCCCCGGACCCGGATCGGGATCAAAGGCTATGATCTGAAGCCCGGGGAGCTTTTGGAGCAATCCATCGGGACCGGGCTGGCCGCCGTGGAATTGGGGAAGCTGCTCAAGCGCGACATCCCGGCGTACGTCTTCACCGCCGGCCTTTTGATCAACATCGGCAAGATCGTGCTCGGCGAATACATGGAGATCGACGCCAGCCCCATCCTGAAAAAAGCCTACGAGGAGCTCATTCCCTTTGAAAAAGCCGAGGAAGCCATCCTCGGCATAAGCCATACCGAGCTCGGCGCCATGCTCCTGGCCCATTGGCAAATCCCCGCCCCCATCGTCAACGTGGTTCGCTACAGGCTCAACCCCGAAGACAGTCCCGTTGTGGACGTGGCTCTGGACCTTGTCCACGTGGGCGACATCATCACCAAAATGACGGGCATCGGCATGGGGCTGGACGGCATGCACTATACGCCGTCCGTGGTGGTCTTCGACCGACTCGGCATCGAACCCGGCATGCTGGAAGCCGTCATGGCAGCCATCGTCACGGGCGTCGGCGAACTCAAACGCGCCTTTTTGGGCGAAGCCTAATTTCCGCATCGAGGTTCTTTTCATGTCCTTTGGCGGCAAACGCTTGAATTACGCCCAGAAAGAATGCGTGGGGCTTACGGGCAAGCTCATGATGCGCGCGCAAATGCTCTCTCCCGGCGCGCGGGTGGGCGTGGCGGTTTCCGGCGGCATGGACAGCCTGGTCATGCTGCGGGTCCTGCGCCATCGCCAACGCATCGTCCCCTTTCCCTTCGAGATCATGGTCCTGCACTTAAACCCCGGCTTCGATCCGGGGAACCACGCCCCCCTTGCGCCCCTTATCCGCGAACTCGGGGTCAGCGCCCATATCGAGGTCACGGACCATGGACCGCGGGGCCACTCCGAGGAAAACCGCAAGAATTCCCCCTGTTTTTATTGCGCCATGCTGCGCCGCAAAAAGCTCTTCGACCTGTGCGCCCATTACGGCCTCACCCACCTGGCCTTCGGCCACAACGCCGACGACCTGGCCTCCACTTTTTTCATGAACATGTTCCACAACGGCCGGGTGGACGGCCTGTCCGCCAAGGAGCCGTTCTTCGGCGGGCGCCTCATGGTCATACGCCCCCTGCTTCTGGTGGAGAAGAGCGTCATCCGCCGGGCGGCGGCCGCCTGGGAGCTGCCCGTCTGGGAGAATCCCTGTCCGTTTTCCGGCCATTCCAGCCGGCTTGCCATGTCCCGGACCCTGGAGGAGCTGACGGCGGGCGATCGCCGGCGCCGGACCAATATGCTGAACGCCCTGCGCCGGTGGCAGCTTGACAGGGACATGGCGGGACTTTAGTTTCGATGGTTTAAGAAAAAGAGCGAGACGTTTCGCGTCGCCAGGGGATTTCCCCGGGACCGCCCCGCGCGGACGGCGCGAACGGACGGCTGAAGCGGGAAGCGATTTTCTCCCTGGCCGTTTGCGGGGTTTGCAGCATGTTCCGGAAATACCAGATCGTCATTTTCAAGGACCGCCACGGGGTTTACAAAAAACTTCGCGTGCACGGTTTTTTGTTCGTCCTGATCATTCTCGCCCTGGCCGCCACGGTGAGCGTCAACTTCTTCCTCGCCCGCTATTATTACGGCTACAACGCCATGAAGACGGACCTTTCCAAATCCGAAAAAACAATCGTCGAGCAGAAGACCCAACTGGTCAATCTGGCGGAAAAGCTCAAAGGGCTCGAATCCGACCTTTCGCGGATTCGGGCCTTTGATTCCAAACTGCGGCTCATGATCAACCTGGACCAGGAGCCCCGGACGGTGAGCCACCTGGGCAACGCCGACGCCAAGGACTTCACCAACCGCTACCTGCCCCTGTACCGCCAGGAAATGCTCACCAGGAAGCTGCATCAGTTCCTGCGGGAACTCAGCGAGGACGCCAAGCTCGAACAGATGCGCCAGGAAGAGCTCTTGGCCGCCTTCGAGAAAAACGGCGAGAATCTGGCCTCGATTCCGGCCATCTGGCCAACGGAAGGCTGGATTTCCTCCGGCTTCGGCGACCGTCTCTCCCCGTTCACCGGAAAAAGCGAATTCCACAAGGGCCTCGACATCAGCGCCCCGCTCGGCACTCCGGTCCACGCCCCGGCCGACGGGACCGTCATCATGGCCGAAAACGCCGCCAATTCCGGAAATTCCATCACCATCGACCATCACGGCGGCCTGACCACGAGCTACAACCATCTCAAGGAATTCTCCGTGCGCCAGGGGCAGTCCGTGTCCAAGGGAGACCTGATCGGCTATGTGGGCGATACCGGCCAAAGCACCGGCCCTCACCTGCACTACGAGGTCCGGCTCAACGGCGCGCCGGTCAATCCCATGCGGTACATTCTGAATTGATCGGCGAAACGGTCCGACCCGGCGTTGGTCCGGGTTTTGCTTAAAGGCGCTCAATGGACCTTTTCCATTTCGACCCGCAGACCATCTTCAGCTTCACGCTGACGCTCATGCGCATCAGCCTGATCGTCTTCATGCTGCCGTTTTTCGGGGCCAACGTCCTGCCCAACGTGGTCAAAGGCAGCCTGTGCGTGATCTTGAGCCTGGCGGTCTGGCCCGTCCTGTCCTTTCCCGGACAGATGCTTCCCGCTTCCATCTGGTCCTTGGCGCTCATGTTCCTCGGCGAACTCATCCTGGGACTGATCCTCGACATCATCATCCGCATCATGTTCGCGGCCGTTCAGTTCGGCGGCCACTACATCGGCTTCGCCATGGGCTTTTCCCTCATGAACGTGGCCGACCCCTTAACCGGCGTCCAGGAACCCATCACCGGCCACCTGCTCTATCAGACCTCGCTTCTGATCTTTCTTTCCATGAACGGGCATCTGTTCCTGCTCCAGGGACTGGCCGAAAGCTTCGCCCTGGTCCCCCCCGGCGGCCTGCTCATCAATCCAGCCCTGGCCGACAATATCCTCGCCTTCACGGGCAAGATCTTCGTGCTGGGGCTGCGCATCGCGGCGCCGGTCATGGCGGCGCTGTTCCTGGTGGATCTTGCGCTGGCCCTGGTCTCCCGTGCCGCGCCCCAGATGAACGTGCTGTTCAGATCGGAAGAGCACACGTCTGAACTCCAGTCACGGCTACAGCTCGTATG
>CALGYO010000208.1 GCA_937934715.1 uncultured Desulfovibrionaceae bacterium
ACGAGATGTAGCCGTGACTGGAGTTCAGACGTGTGCTCTTCCGATCTATTGCTGCTCATGCAATAAGAAGGTGGGGCGACTGGAAGCCGATCCATAACCCGAGTTATTACTGAGCGCTCAAAATGTGGGACATTTCGTTGCTCGAAGTTTTGAGACGGCCATGCGTAGCGGGACCCGTGGGAAAAGTCGCTGGGCCGGTTGATTTCCCCTTATCCGTTCCAAGTCATATCGCCTGACGCCGCCTGTCCTGGTCTGCCGGGCCGCGGCGCCCACCCTCCAACAGGCTGGAAATACGTCGGATCACCCTGCGCTATTCTCCATCTCCGTGGACAAGAAGCAACTCCAACAATCCGGCGTCGCTTGCAATGACCTTCCAAGCGGCCGTGGTCGGCGCTGCGGCGTCTTGCCAAGCCCCGCCCGCGTCCTTGCCGATCGCCGCAATCGAGTGCGCGCCGAGAGAAAGACCGGCCAGATTGATGGGCGAACCGACAAGGATCTCATCGCTCCAGGCCCCTGCATCCAGCATGTATTTATAGGAAACAACGCCCTCTCCTCCCACCGTAATGACGGCGCTCTTCCTGGGCGTGGGAGCGGAGGGAACGCCGAAAAGCGTGGCGCTTCTGGAACCGGGCAGGCCGCCGCGAACACACCGGACGCGATTTTGCGTGGTCTTGTAGCTGATGTTCGACCGGTAGATGCCGAAGTCAACGCCCCAGGCCGCGCTTATGAGGCTCGAGTTCGTCGTGCTTGACCAGTTCCAGTCCAGTTCCGTGAAAATATTGGACGGAAGCCCCTCCACAAGACTGTCCAATTCGCGTTTGTTGGGCAACCGCCAGTCCGTATAGCCTCCCGTATCGGCTTCATCGACGCACCAGGCCAGAGCATTTTCCCAATTCATGGGCGAAGAACCAGCCTTTTCCCACATGAGCCCCGTTGTCGTATCGGTTGCGGTACCGTCCGTATTGTCCGCGAAATCCGCGTCCGGAAGCGGTCCGCCGCTGACGCACAGAGCGCGAAACATATAGTATTTGAGTTCATGGCTCGCTATGCCCGAAGAAAAACTCACGAACGCCGCCCGGTCCGATGAGGCTGGATCCGTCTTATTCGTCCAGTAGTTGCCGGATGCGCTGGTGAAAACCTGGGGCAGGGCGGGATCGACGCGCCCCGGGGACACGATGGTCAACAGCTCCCTGGGTGAAGGCAGTCGCCAGACGCCGCGACTTCCAAGACTCAACGCCTGGCAATACGTCGCCGCGCCGCTCCAGGTGCGCGTCGTCCCATCGTCGGTTCGCTGCCAGAGGAGTCCGGTCAGGCGATCGGTGATCGTACCGTCGCCATTGTCCTCGTATGATGGTTGGAAACCCGCGTACTGCGCATCCTGCCCGTAATACGCCTCCCCTTGCTGTGGACATGATATCTCCGAGCTATCATTGTAACATGTCGCCACCCCGGTGTCCGGAGACACATATGCCGAAACGCTTTCCGGCATAATGCCCGACGCCAAAAGAAATACTGCAACTATGGAACAGATATCGACATATCGTTTCATAGAGCGTGTTTTCATTGTTTCCCTCCACCGCATTAGCCTGGGAATCATGGAATATCATGACGTTGAAACTCAAAATCATGACGCCTGGTCATGATAATTTTCTTCTATCTTGCTGCCTGATAAAGGATGGACCTTCGCCATAATGCTACCATTTTATGCAATTCTTGTAAATATATCTCCATCGACGAATGGATGGACATCTCCCTGAGACAGCATTACTTGGTAGGAATTTGATGAAAATGATGAAATGATGAATGAATACGGTGGATCGAGATTTTCCACACGCAAGTCGCGCTCTCCGGCAGGTTATCAACGAAAAACAAAGAAAAACGACATGGGAGGAAACGCCGGGATGCCGGCCGAAACGGGTCGCCACGCGGTCCTGGCTGTTTCGGCGTCCCGCCCTCGAAATGCGCGCAGACTATTAATGGATTCTTTGTTGAGGAATACTAGTGAGATGGGAACATGGGATCGTTTTTTTCAAGGACAGCGCCCGAAAGCCCGCAACACGCTCTCCCCGCTGCTTCGCACCGACCTTCTCCCCATGGGCGCAAAGCGCATTTTCGCTCATGCGTCCCGGCCGCTGTTCTTGCGTCGCTGGAAGATCGGCCGCAACGAAAACCGACGGCGGCGGCCTTCATTCCTGATCACGCGTTTTCCAGCCATCTCAGACGAAAACCGGCCGCCCCTCATCTTCATTCCAGCGCCATGTCCCCGCTTGCGGTTCTATACAAACGCCGCCCACCCATCGTTCCGGCGGCATGCGCGTCAGCCAGTCGCGGTCGCCTGAAAGCGTCCGGAATCCGGCGGACGTGATCGTCAGGAGGCGGCAGGGCCAGGGGCCCGACGCCGTTTCCGGCGAGATTTCAAACGGCGGCTCCTGCGCCATCCTCATTGCTTCCAGGATAGAAAGGAACATGACGTCCCCGAGCCAGGGGAGCGGCTCGCGGCCCGCCAGCAGGCCCTGGAAGAGATCCCCTATGGTCTGCTCGCGCTCGGCCAGGGCGGACAGGACCAGTTCCTGCGTCAGGCCGAGGCCGTTTCTGACGGAAGGCAGTTCCTGGAGATGGCGCCGCAGCGCCGTGGGAAGATCGGGCAGAACGGCGGATTCGTCGTTCGCAATGCTTGCGAGCTCGGTCGGGTCCGGCGATTTCAGGGCGTCCCAGGCCTTGCGGCCGAGAGCAAGCTGTTCTTCCGATACGGGGCTTCTCTTCGTCCATAAAAGCCGCAGGGCTTCCGGCGGCAATTGCCCGAGTCCCAGGAACCGGGACGTTCCGGGAAACCGGTTCGCCGAAACCAGCTCCAGCGCGGCGGGTCTGTGCGTGGCGAAAAAGGCTAGGCAGCGGATCAGGATGAGCTGGTCGAAGCTGTCGTGCTCGAACCACAAAACCACGCGCTCGTAGTCGCGATACGAGGAAGCGAGCCCGTTTTCCTCCTGTCTGAGCATCTTTTCGAACTGCAAAGCGGACAGGCCGAGCGCCTCCCCGTAGCTCTCCGCAAGAAACCGGACCCGACGGCGCATTTCGCCGGGCTCGCCGGGTTCGCCGGTCACCGGCCCCTGGCAGAAGGGATTGGCGTACTCCAGATAGTCCCCGGTGAAGCCGCCCTGGCGTAGCCCTTGCGCAAGGTCGCTCCCGCACCGGATATGCAGGGTTTTCGGGCCATGGCCGGGCGCGCCGCCGTCCATGGGCGCCCGCTCCCGCTCCATGACCGCCCGCTCCCGCTCCATGACCGCGATATGCTCCGTAAGCTCCGGCCAGCCGTCAAGTCCCAGTTCGCGGGCGATAACTCGCCGGGCGTCCGCGAGCGTGAACGCGTCCGGAACGGTTCCGGGCGCTCCGTCCGCCCTGCCCAGGCTTTGCGTGATGCGGGCGACGGCGCCGGGGTCGCCCCGTCCCGCCGCCCGGAAAAGGTCCCCGGCGCGTTCGCGCTGCGCTTCGAGATCGAGTCGGAACGCCTTGCGCGCATCCGGAGGGCTCATGCGGAGGAAACGCCCTCGCGGCCTTCCCCCGCGTTTTTCTGCCTGGCCAGGGGCCACAACGAAAACCGCCGCCCGTTCTGCCCACGCTGGGCGGCGCTCTGCGCGCTCCACAGGCGGATGAAATGGCCGCCGAAAAGGATGAGCGCCAGGTTGTAGTTGAGCCACAAAAGAAAGAGCACCATGCCCGCAAGCGAGCCGTAGACCAGATTGTACTTGGGCACGCGCGCGATCAGGCTCGAAAAGACCCACGTCACCCCGTAGCCCGCCCCGGAAAGGGCCAGACACACGCACAAGGCCGTGCGCAAGGGGCGGATGCGCGGCAAGATGAGCGCGTAGATGCCGAGAATGAGCAGCGCGAAACACAAGGGACCCCAGATCATGGTCAGCCAGTACCACTCCCGCAAGGTAGCCTTCGAAAACCATTTGTACGGCGCGTAGCCCAGAAACTGCACCAGGATCACAAGGCCCAGAAGCGCCACGCTCACCACCGGACCGGCCAGCCACGGCAGGATGCGCCGCCAGCCTTTGGGCGGCGCCTTGTCCAGATGCCAGGGATGCAGCAGGTTGCGCCTGAGCAGATGGAAAAAAAGCCCGGACGTCCAGATGATGAAGGCCAGACTCTGCCAGCCGAGCCCCGGCGAGGCCCAGATGAGCCGCTGGATGCGCTTGAACAGCACGTCGTCCACCCAGGGCAGAAGCTCGGCCAGCTCCATGCGCACGTACTGCTGGGCCCCCCAGGTATCGCCCATGAAGAGGCCGAACACGGAAATGGTCAGGAAAAAAAGCGGGATGAAGGAAAGGAGCGTGTAAAAGGCCAGGGCGGCGGCCTGGTTGACCCCCTGGTGCCTGAAAAACTCCCCGGCCGCGCTTTTGATGGTCGCGGCCACCCTGGCGCAAAAGGCTTTCATGCCGACAATCGCCCCTTCGCGGCCCGGGCCGCGACGCTTCGCCGTTTTTGGCCTTATCCTCCCTTTCCATCCGGGAGGCAAAGTTTTTTTATCACGAAATTTCAGGACATTATACGGACTGACAAAATCGATCCCAGGCGGCGGGTTTGCCAAGCGCCAAGCCATGCGCTACATGCCAAGCCGCATTTCAGGCCTTGCGAGACGCCGCGAAGCGGCAAAGGATTCATGGCGTGACGGCGAGTTCCCCGAAAAAATATCTCGGCGCGCTGACCGGCCTGCGCGGTCTGGCCGCACTGTTCATCCTGGCCAACCACGCCTGCTCCTGGACCGCGCCCAACGTGGCCCCGCCGGTCAATCCCAAGCTCGTCGCCGTCATGACCTCCCTCTCCATGTCGGTCTTTTTCGTCCTGTCCGGCTTCGTCATCCATTACAACTACGCCGCCAAATTCCAGGGGGCCTTCCTCCCGGCCGCCAGGCGCTTCCTCCTGGCCCGGTTCATCCGGCTCTACCCCCTCTACGCCCTGTGCCTCATCCTGGCCCTGGGGCTTTCGGCGGACATCTGGCCGCCCAACGGCCTGGGCGCCTTCATCAAGGCGGCCGCCGCCTATTTCGCCGGCGTGCAGAGCTGGTTCTATTTCACCCTGGGCGGCTACCGGCTGCTGGACTTCCTCTTCCCTCTGTCCTGGGCCATCAGCGTCGAACTTTTCCTCTATCTCCTCTACCCGTTGGTCACGCGCCTCGTGAGCCTGGCCGCCCGGCCGCTTTTCGCCCTGAGCGCCGTCCTCGTCTCCTTCGGCGTCTGCATGGCCGTCATGTACCTCTACCAGATCTTCAATCCCTACTGGCTGTTTGAGGCCACCAAACGCTTTCCCGAAGCGGCGGCCGTCAACCCCAATTTCCTGCACCATTTCCACCAATGGGCTGTGTATCTCGCTCCCTATCCGCGCATCCCGGAATTTCTCCAGGGCGCCCTGGCCGCCCAGCTCCTGCTCTCCGTAAAGGACAGGCCGACGTCCCCGGGCGAGCGTCTGGCCGGAGGATTGGCCCTGGGCGCGGGCGCGGTCTATCTCATCCTGTGCGTCCAGGTCTGCCTCATAAGCGACGATTTCGCCCTGCACATGCTGCGGCAGAACACGCTGTTCGCCCCGGGGCTGGCCACGCTCATGTTCTGCCTGTCCCGCTACGATCAGGGGCGGATCGCGAGGCTCATGACCGTGAAACCCCTCGTTTTTCTCGGGGAGATCAGCCTGGCTCTCTATCTGGTCCAGACCTGGAGCCTGCGCTTTTTCTCAACCCAGTCCGCCGAGCCCGTGACTGGCGCTCTGGCCATCTCCTGGCTCGGACGCTACGGGCTGAACGTGGCGGCCTCGCTCGTCACGGCCTATGTCGCCTGGAAATGGATCGAGCTTCCGGCCAACGCCGCCCTCAAGCGCCTGTTCGGCCTGGGCAAAACGAAGCCCGCCGCCGGTTCATGACTCTTCGCCCTTGGACTCCAACAGATCGAGCAGACGGCGCGCCTGCCCGGGATACCCCGTAAGGCCCTGCGAAAAGGGAACCCCGGTTTCGGCGAAAAGCCGCGTCATGCGTTCCATGTAGTCCAGAACCCCGCGCGCCCGGTCCGGCCGCCCGGTCTTCACGAACAGCTCGAAAAGGATGGGATAGGCCTCCAGGGAATACCCCCTGGCCAGGGCCCTTCGCAGCCTGCCCATGGCCCGGTCATGCTCGCCCGCCTCCAGGTGGACCCGGGCCGCGCAGAGGTCCAGGCTTTGGCCGTCGTGGGAGAGACCGGCCATGGCCAGGATCCGCATGGCCTCGTCCCGCTCTCCCTTGACCAGCGCTCTCCCGGCCCGGTCCAGATATTCCTCCAGCCCGAGCGCCCGGGCGTATTCCCCGGCCAACCGGCCGAAAAGGCCGGGCTTTTTGAGGGAGCGCAGGGAGGCGAGCCTGGCGGCCTGGGGCGCAAGGATGGGATCGTCCTCCCCGCACGCGGCGAAATGCCCGTAGAAATCCTCCCACAACGCGTCCCGGTCGCGGGGCTCGTGGTTGTTTTCCCAGCGGTCCAGCTTTTCCTGATACAGCCGCTGGGAGCGGTAGAGGTAGTGGTTGATGCGCACGCGCGTGACGCTCACCGGCGAGTAGTTCCCGTAAAGGGGCAGGCCGTCCTCGTTGACGCAAAAATACCCGGGCTTGAACACGAAGCAATGGGGGCTTTCGAAGGCCGACGCCACGCGGCGGGGCTGGACGATGGTCTTGATATGCTGGTTGCGCGGGTCCGAAAGGGGAAAACGCCTGGTCAGGCGGCCGATGATGGGCGCGGGCGGATGGTCCACGTACCCGTTCGAGCCGTAGCAGACCCAGTTGATCCCCAGGCCGCCGTATTCCTCGTACTCGTAGAGCAGCGCCTGGACCGAGGCGAAACGTCGCGGGACGAGGAACTCGTCCACGTCCAGGAAAGCCAGCCAGCGGGTCCCGGGACCGTGATCGTCGAGGCAGCGCTGGTAGGCCTCACGCTGGGGACCCCGGCCCGCGATCTCCTCCACCCGGACCAGGCCGGAATCCACATATGGGGCCAGGATTTCGCGCGCGGGAACCGCGCTCTCGTTGTCGTAAACGTAGATGCGCTCGAAGCCGATCAGGGCGTGGTACTGGATCCATTCCTCAAGATAGGGCGTCTCGTCCCTGGCTATGGCGCAAAGGCTGGCGTAGCGCATCGATCACCCCGAATCGTCCGGACCGGGCCGGGGCCGCGACGTCCCGCCCGAGATCCCTTCTGAAATTCCGCGGCGCAATATGTCGGCATTTTTAAGGAATAATGCGAGCCGCGGCAACAGGGCCCGGGAACGGCGCCGGATGCGGCCGCGCGGCCGGCGCGTCAGGGATTGGCGCAGGCGGCGCTGCGCGGCGCGGGAGTGAGTTTGCGCACGTATCTGGCCGCCAGCCCGGCGCAGTAGCCGCAGGTCTTGCAGACCCGGGTACAGCCGTTGGTCTGGTCCGTGAAATCCTCGGGCATATCATGGTTGGCCACATACAGCCGCTCGGACAGGCACTCCATCGTGTCCATGATATCCAGCAGATTGCCGTGGTAGGCGCCTTCCAGATAAGCCCGGATGATCCGCTCCATCACCGCCGCCCCCCGGGTGCGGCCGCACAGCTTGAGCGCGTCCGCCGAGTCGGCGTAGCGCTCGCCGTCCTCGGGCCGGATGAAGGGAGACCGGAAAATCTGGCCGGGATCGGTGAAGAAATAACGTACGCATCCCTTGTCCGCGTTCATGGCGAAGGTGGCGTCCTTGGCGAAGGCTCCGGCGGCCAGGGCGATATGGGACTCGTGGGCGGCCTTGAACGGGCATTGGTAAAGACAGCCCTCGTTGGCCAGCAGCATGAGCTTGACCCCGGGGAAGGTCTCCCGGATGCGGGCGCTGGTCTTCGAGAGCCTGGCCGCGTTCCGGTTGAGGGAGCGGTCCAGGATCAGCCTGCCCGGCGGCTTGAACCGGGTGAACTCCAGGTAGCGCAGGGCCGAGGCCGCCCGCTCGAAACAGTCGATCACGGCGTTGACGCTGGGCACGGCCTCCAGACGTTCGGCCACCTCGGGGAAATGGTCGGACAAGGCCTGGATGCAGTACTGGTCCGCGAAAACCACCCCGTCCAGGACCCCGGCGTCCAGGAGCCGTTCGAGCTTTCCCGCGAGGGCGCTCAGGCTTTCCCCGCCCGCGTAGAAATCCTGGGGATGGAAGCGGCTGTTGAGCAGGGCGTACTTTCCCACGCCCGTGAGTTCCGAAAGCCCGTCGATCAGTTCGCGAAACGGATGCGATCCGCTATTGACCCGGGCGTCGGGGATGCACGGGTCATACAGGCTGAAATGGACGCAGGACAGCCTCTGCCTGTTCTCCCGCAAAAATGCCGTATACCGGGCGTCCGGTATGAAGGGAACGTCGAAAGCGATCATATGCCTACCTCCCGGCCTTGACCGGAACATTCCCGAAACCCCGGGCCAAGGCCTTCTCTTCGCCGATAATCCCGGCCAGCGCCTTTTCCTGATCTGCCGGAGAGCGCAACATGGCCGCCATGCCGCCGATCGCAGGCATGCGAACGGCCCGGGACGAGCGCCGCGAAAGCAGGGTGTTACGCCTTTTCCGCTCCAGAGAATAAGACGCTCCGCCCTCGCGCCTTGTCACTCCGGCCGGGAAAATTGCTTGCCCGCCCCTTGCCTTTCCCCCGCCTGAAATTACATAACCCTTCCGGCGAGGGCGTTCACGGCCCGTATTTTTGCGCGTCGTCCAGCCCCTCGCTTCCCGCTTCACCCAAGCTTCAAAGGCCTGTTCATGACACAACGCTCCGTGATCCATATAGAAGGCGCAAGGCAGCATAATCTCAAGAATCTGACCCTGGACATCCCCCGCGACAAGCTGGTGGTTGTCTGCGGTCCGTCCGGGTCCGGGAAATCCACCCTGGCTTTCGACATCATCTACGCCGAAGGCCAGCGTCGCTACGTGGAATCCCTGTCCGCTTACGCGCGGCAATTCCTGCCCCAGATGGACAAGCCCCTGGTGGACAAGATCGAGGGGCTTTCCCCGGCCATTTCCCTGGAGCAGCAGTCCGCCACCCGCAACCCGCGCTCCACCGTGGGCACGGTGACGGAAATCTACGATTTCCTGCGCGTATTCTACGCTCGCCTGGGGACGCCCTACTGTCCGGGCTGCGGGGACCCCATACAGGCCGTGACCCCGGACGAAATCATAAGCGGTCTGCTGAACCTGCCCGAGGGAACCAAACTTATTCTCTTGGCCCCGCTTGTGGAGATGCAAAAAGGGACCCATCTTGATCTGTTGAAAAAACTCAAGGCCCAGGGCTTCGTCCGGGTCCGGGTGAACGGCGAGACCCACGGCATCGACGACGTCCCGGCCCTGGACAAAAAGAAAAAGCATACCATAGACTTGGTGATCGACCGCCTGGTGATCAAGGAGGGCCTGCGGCCGCGTCTGGCCGAGTCGGTGGAGCTGGCCCTGAACTTTGGCGAGGGTCGCCTCATCACGCATATTCTTGACGCCGCGCCAAAAGACCGACTCTTCTCCACCTCGGCCTCCTGTCCCAAGTGCAAGATCAGCCTGCCCAAACCCAGTCCCCAGCTCTTTTCCTTCAACAGCCCCCAGGGCGCCTGTCCGGCCTGCGCGGGCATCGGCAGCGTGGAATATTACGAGCCGGATCTCATCGCACCCAACAAAGGCCTGTCCCTGGCGGACGGCGCCATCCTGCCCTGGAAAAACGAGCGTATTCTGGCCCGATATAGAGCACGATTGGAAGGTCTGGGCAAGCGTCACGGCTTCACGCTGCAAACTCCTGTGGGCGAATTCTCCAAGGCCGCCTGGGATGCGCTCTTTTTCGGAGACGAGGCGCTGTCCTTCGAGGGCGTGGTCAACCTCCTGGAATACGGCCAGTCCATGGGCTCCATCTGGCGCGATGAGCTGGCCCGCTTTCGCCAGAACCGGCCCTGCCCGGCCTGCAACGGCGCCCGGCTCAAGCCCGAAGCCCTGGCCGTCCGGGTGGGCGACCTGAACATCTTCGAATTCTGTTCCCTGCCCATCGACCGGGCGCTCGACTGGATGCGCGGCCAGAACTTCGAGGGAGCGGACGCCCGCATCGCCGAACCCCTTTTGAAGGAGCTCGATCACCGGCTGAAATTCCTCTCCGGCGTGGGGCTCGAATACCTGAATCTCGGCCGCAACATGGCCACGCTGTCCGGCGGCGAGGCCCAGCGCATCCGGCTGGCCGGACAGCTTGGCAGCGGCCTGGTGGGCGTGACCTACGTCCTGGACGAACCGAGCATCGGTCTGCATCCCCGGGACAACGCCCGGCTCCTGGAAACCCTGCGCAGCCTGCAAAGCCGGGGCAACACCGTGCTCGTTGTGGAGCACGACGAGGCCACCATCAAGAACGCGGACCATCTGGTGGAGCTGGGTCCGGGCTCCGGATGGCTGGGCGGCGAGATCGTCTATCAGGGCGACGTGCCCGGCATGATGGCCTCCGAAACCTCCCTGACGGGCAAATTCCTGCGTGGGGATTTATGCGTGGAGCGGCCGGAAACGCGCCGCAAGCCTACAGGAAGCCTGCGTCTTCGGGGCGCGCGCACGAACAACCTGAAAAACCTCGACTGCGAGATTCCGCTGGGTTGCCTGACCTGCGTCACCGGGCCTTCGGGTTCGGGCAAAAGCTCCCTGGTGGTGGACACCCTCTACAAGCACCTGGCCCTGGCCCGGGGAATCAAGGTGGACGCCCCGGGGCAAATCGACGGCATCGAGGGGGTCGAGAAGATCGAGAAGATCATCTCCATCGACCAGACCCCCATCGGCCGCACGCCCCGTTCCAACCCGGCCACCTACACCAAGATCTTCGACGAGATCCGCAACATCTTCGCCGCCTCGCCGGACGCGAAAAAACGGGGTTACAAGCCCGGCCGCTTCAGCTTCAACGTCAAGGGCGGCCGGTGCGAGGCCTGCGACGGAGACGGCCAGATCCGGGTGGAAATGCATTTTCTGCCGGACATCTTCGTCACCTGCGAGGTCTGCGGCGGCATGCGCTACAACCGGGAAACCCTGGAGGTGCGCTACAAGGGCAAAAACATCGCCGAGGTGCTCGACATGACCGTGCGCCAGGCCGGAGATTTTTTCGAGAACTACCCGGCTCTCGCGCGGCGCCTGGACGTGTTGCGCGAGGTGGGCCTGGAATACCTGCGCCTGGGGCAGCCCGCCACCACCCTCTCCGGCGGCGAGGCCCAGCGCATCAAGATATCCCGGGAACTGGGCAAGCGCAGCCTGCCGGGCTCGCTCTACATCCTGGACGAGCCCACCACCGGCCTGCACATGATGGAGGTGGGCAAGCTCATCACCGTGCTGCATAAGCTGGTGGCCCGAGGCGCCAGCGTGGTGGTCATCGAACACAACGCCGACGTGATCATGGCCGCGGACCATGTGATCGACCTGGGCCCCGGCGGCGGCGAATCGGGCGGCCGCATCACCGCCTCGGGCACGCCCGAGGAAATCATGGCCAACCCGGATTCCGTGACCGGCCGTTTTCTCGTCTAGGCTCGCGTCCTTGAAGAAAGCGTCCGTTATTTTTCGAGGCAATGCCTTATTCCACGAGTTTCTTCTCAACGAATACGGAGGTATTCGCGGGAACGCCGCCCGAGACTCGCGTCCTCGCCATGAACGCCCGGTTGCTTACGGGCGCCGCCTTGAACCATCAAACCATCCTGGAAGAACTGCCTCCTTTTTCATGGTATTTCGAAATACCGCCGCATCATTCCGCCTTTTTCCCATGCCGGGGAGCGGTTGCGGCATGACGGAAAAAAGCGGCGCGAGCGTTTCCCCCCTCCCCCGCCCTTATTCGAGGCCCGTTTTGTTTCGTGGCGCGCCTCACAATCCCTCCCCTTCTTGTCGGAATATATTGACATGCGCGATTGATGCGTCATAGTTGGCGTTGTTTTCGTGACAATGCGCGCTCGCGCTCCTGACGTTTATCGAGAAAACGCTCTTCGCGTTCTTCCGGCGTGAACGCCATCCGTTCTTTCCACTCCACCCCTCAACCATCCCTTTTGTATTTTGGGGACCAGTTCTCATGGAATCCGGAGCCATCATGTTGAAAAAAAGCGTCAATTCCGTGTTGGTGTTGTATGTGGCCATCGCCCTGGTGTTGGGCATCGGCGGCCTCGTCGTCTATGTGTCCACCTCGTCCCACAGCCTGGCCCTCAATCTGGAATCGAACTCCCTGGAGCAGATCGCGAACAATGTCGTCCTTGAGCTGGACGACTTCATCGAATCCTCCCAGGACCTCGCCCACACCCTGGCCATCCAGAAAGCCGTGGTGGAAGCCTTCGAAGGCGCCCCCGCCCGAGCCGATGACCGGTTCAAGGGCTATATGGAAAGTTACAAGGACGTCTATTGGGCCATGTTCGCCTTTGACCTGAGCGGCAAGGTCCTCGCCGGGTACAATGGGGAAATGACGAACCTCGCCGGACAAAACCGCGCGGACAAGGATTTCGTCAAAGCCATCGTGTCGGGCAAGGACGCCTACGTCTCGCCCTCGGTCTTCAAGGCCACCCTGAAGGACGTGATGACCTTCGCCGTGGCCAAAGCGGTCAGAGACGCAAACGGCAAACTGCTCGGGGGCGTAGTCGTCCTGCCCAAGTCCAGCGTTTTCTTCAAAAAATTCGTCTATCCCCTGCAATTCGGAGAGCGCGGCTACGGGTTCGCCTGCGACGCCAGGGGCGTCATGATCGCCCATCCCAGGGACGCAAGCCTCATCCTCGACGAGACCAAGGTCACCCCGTTCATCCGGGAGGCTGTGCAAAAGAAAAACGGCGTCCTCAACTACGTATGGAACGGCGAGGACAAGATCATGGCCTTCGCCACGGAGCCGGTCACGGGCTGGATGGTCTGCATGTCCGCCTACGATTCCGAACTGGCCGAAACCGCCTCCACCCAGAGCTACGTGCTCTCGGGCATCGGCTTGGCGGTGGCCATCTTGCTGGCCGTGGTCATCACCTTCATCAGCAAGCGGCTCATCGTGAAGCCCGTGCTGGAGATCGAAGCGTTCACCAAGCGCATCGCGGACCAGGACTACAAGGCCGAGCTGCCGGGAAACTTCAAATACGAACTGGGCAGATTGGCGCACAATATCAAGGCCATGGTGGCCGAGCTCAAAAACCGCCTCGGTTTCGCCCAGGGTCTTCTGAACGGCATGACCATCTCCTGCATCATCGCGGACCCGGAGGAGAAGATCATCTTCGTCAACAAACCGGTCCTCGATTTCCTGGAACGCGGCGGCAAGCCGGAAGACTATATGGGATGGACCGTGAGCAGATTCTTCTACGGCGAGGAAGGCCATCCCTCCATCACCGGCCGGGCCATCGCGGAAAGGAAAGCCATCGAAAACGTGCAGATGGAAGTCAAGACGTTCAAGGGCAATACCGCCTTCACCCAGATCGACGCCGCCCCGCTCTATGACCTGGACGGCAACCTCATCGCCGGATTCGCCCTGTTCTCCGATCTCACGGAAATAAAGCGCCAGCAGCAGGCCATCGAGGAGCAAAACGCCCTCATCGCCAAGGCGGCCGAAGAAGCCAACGCCGTGTCCGAACTGACCGCCTCGGCCTCGGAAGAGCTGTCCGCCCAGATCGAACAGTCGAGCAAGGGCGCGGAATTGCAGCGCGACCGCGTGCGCGAGATGGTCACGGCCATCGAGCAGATGAACGCCACCGTGCTGGAAGTGGCCAAGAACGCCTCCAACGCGGCGGACAATTCCAACGTGTCCATGGAAAAGGCCAAGGCGGGCGCGACGGTGGTGCGCCAGGTGGTGGACGCCATCGGCGAGGTGCAGCGCGAATCCATGGGGCTCAAGGAGAACATGTCCACCCTGGGCGTACAGGTGGAGGGCATCGGCCATATCATGAACGTCATTTCCGACATCGCCGACCAGACCAACCTCTTGGCCTTAAACGCCGCCATCGAGGCCGCCCGGGCGGGCGAGGCCGGACGGGGCTTCGCCGTGGTGGCCGACGAGGTCAGGAAGCTGGCCGAAAAGACCATGTCCGCCACCCAGGAGGTGGGCAAGGCCATCACCGGCATCCAGCAGGGCGCGCGCGAAGCCGTGAACCGCATGGACGGCGCAGTGGCTTCGGTGGACAAGGCCACCAAACTGGCGGAACAATCCGGCGCGGCGCTCTCGGAAATCGTGACCCTGGCCGAGACCAGCAGCGATCAGATCCGTTCCATCGCCACGGCCTCGGAGGAGCAGTCCTCCGCCAGCGAGGAAATCAGCCACTCGGCCGAGGACATCAACCGGATTTCGGCGGAAACCGCCGAAGCCATGGAACAGTCCGCCAGGGCCGTGGCCGAACTGGCCGAACAGGCGGGCGTCCTCGGGCGGCTCATCAAGGAGCTTAAAAGCGAGGAGCGCGATCACAAGGCCCTCGGCGCCTAGCTTTTACGGATATCGTCCCGCCGAGCGCCCCGGGGGACCAGCCGGTCCTCGGGGCGCTTTTTCTTGAACAAGCTGCGGGTTTGCCTTCCCCTGCGTTTTTGGCTAGTTCCACTGCAAACGCCATTTCAAGGAGGCGCGGATGAAGGTCCTGGTAGTCGGCTCTGGAGGCCGGGAGCACGCTCTCGGCTGGAAACTCGGACAAAGCCCGGCGGTTGACGCGTTGTATTTCGCCCCGGGCAACGGCGGTTCCGCCGGGATCGGCGAAAACGTCCCCATCAAGGACGATGACATCGAGGGAATCGTGGCGTTCGCCAGGGATAACGGCGTGGATCTGGTCGTGGCCGGTCCCGAACTTCCCCTGACCCTGGGGCTTACGGACGCCTGCCAGGCGGCGGGCATCGCCTGCTTCGGCCCGAGCCGCTACTGCGCCCAGCTCGAGGGCAGCAAGGTCTTCGCCAAGGAAATCATGCGCGAGGGCGGCGTTCCCACCGCCGCGTTCACGGTGTTCGAGGATTTCGAACAGGCCAAGGCCCATGTGGAAAAGGCCGCCTACCCGCTGGTGGTCAAGGCCGACGGACTGGCCGCGGGCAAGGGCGTGACCGTGTGCAAGACCAAGGAAGAGGCGGTTTCGGCCCTCAAGGAAGCCATGGTCGACCGCGTCTTCGGCCCGGCCGGGGACAAGACGGTCGTCGAAGAGGCCCTCATCGGCGAGGAAGCCTCCTTTCTGGCCTTTTGCGACGGCGCGGCCTACCTGCCCATGACCGTGTGCCAGGACCACAAGGCCGTGGGCGAAGGCGATACGGGCCCCAATACCGGCGGCATGGGCGCCTATTGCCCGGCTCCGGTGGTTCCGGAGGCGGACTACGCGAAAATCGGCGCTCTGGTCATCCAGCCCATCCTGGACGTTCTGGCCAGGCGCGGCCATCCGTTCAAGGGCATTCTCTACGCCGGGCTCATGATGACCGCCTCGGGACCCCAGGTCCTCGAATACAACGTGCGCTTCGGCGACCCGGAATGCCAGCCCCTTCTCATCCGCCTGGAAAGCGATCTGATGGACGTGATCGAGGCCTGCCGGGCCGGAACGCTCACGGAGCTCGACCTGCGCTTTTCCCCAAAAAGCGCCCTGTGCGTGGTCATGGCCTCCAAGGGCTACCCGGGAAGCTACGCCAAGGGAGCGCCCATCACGGGCATCGGCGAAGCGGACAAGCTTCCCGGCGTCAAGGTCTTCCAGGCGGGAACCAAGGCGGAAAAGGACGGCGTGGTCACGTCCGGCGGGCGCGTTCTCGGGGTGACCGCCCTGGGCGAAGGTCTGGCCGAGGCGAAAAAACGCGCCTACGAGGCCGTGGCCGAAATCCATTTCGAAGGATGTTTTCATCGCCGGGACATCGGCGACAAGGGACTCAAAAGGATAGGGTAATGAGCAAGGTAGCCATCTTCATGGGCAGCGTCTCGGACAGGGACGTCATGCAGCCCTGCGCCGACGTGCTGAAAAACCTCGGCGTGGACTATTTTTTCACCGTGACCTCGGCCCACCGCACGCCCGCGCGCACCAGCGAGCTGGTGGACAAGCTGGAAGCGGCGGGTTGCCAGGTCTACATCTGCGCGGCGGGCATGGCCGCGCACCTGGCGGGCGCCGTGGCCGCCAAGACCCAGAAGCCCGTGATCGGCGTGCCCATCGCCGCCTCGGCCCTGTGCGGCCTGGACGCGCTCCTGTCCACCGTGCAGATGCCTCCGGGATTCCCCGTGGCCACCGTGGCCCTGGACAAGGCCGGAGCGCGTAACGCCGCCTGGCTGGCCGCCCAGATCCTGGCCCTCTCCGATCCCGGACTGGCCCAAAAGCTGACGGCCGCCCGCGAGGGGTTCGTGAAAGCGGTGGAAGAGGCTGCGGTGGAAGTGGAAACCGGGCGCTAGGACAGGCCCGCAAAAGAAGAAACGTCTTCCCTTGAGCAGGGAAACGCCGGTATGAAAAAGGGCCTTCCCCCCGCCCAGGGCGAGAGGAAGGCCTTTAAAAAACGCCTACCAGCGCGGGGCGCGCGGCTGGCGGGGGCGGGCTTCGTTCACCTTCAGGGTGCGGCCGCCGAAGTCGCTGCCATCAAGGGCCTCAATGGCCTTGTCGGCGCCGGCGTCTTCCATCTCGACGAAACCGAAACCGCGCGGGCGGCCGGTCTCACGATCTTCAACGAGACGGACGGAAATCACTTCGCCGTAAACGGCAAACGCGTTGCGAACTTCGTCTTCCGTAGCGCTCCAGGGCAGATTCCCCACATAGATATTCTTCGCCATGTCTTCATCACTCCTTCATAACCGGGTAAACTCTCGGGGACACATGTCCCCCTCCTTGTCCAAAACCAAACGTGGCGGGTCCGGAACGCTTTCCGGAACCGTCCTCGCCGTTACGCTGCCTGTCTTTCGTGGAGATTATCTGCGTGAGCGTTCGCCTTTGCGCGGAATAATGTCCATCGAGCGCCCATTTCATCCCGAAGGAAAGTTGTGCAAGAGCCAAATCGGGAATTTCCTTCGACATGGAACCACCCGATGCGTAACTCAAAGCGCCGTACTGACCGATCGCGAAATCCATGGTCCTCTCGGGCCGGGTCGACTGGCGGGCAGCGTCCCGGCTATCGTATCCTATCCGCCGATGTCAAGAAAAATCCCTGACTTGTGCGGTCCCCATGCCCGTCCGGATGCCCCTGACGCGGGAAACCCGGAGCCGAGCCCAACGGCCACAGGCTGTGGGGAGCGAAGAACGTATCCGTCAATTTCGAGGAAGTATTCGAAGACCTTGAGATCGCCTGGGCGAAGGATCGTCACTTTCTCTACGAGGACGAAACCTATCGGCGCCTGGCCCGAGGGGGCGCCGAATCCGTTCCACGTATTTTTCGTTCTGCACAAACCCGCCCCTTCCGTCAAGACGCTCTTTTTGTATTTTCATTTTTTCCCTTACGTCCGGATCCGTACCCGGCCATCGCGCTTTTCTCCACGCTACTCGCTCCGAACGCCTCGCGGCTTAGGCCCTAGCGTTCGCCGCTTGCATCGCGATCCCGAAAAGGTTGCTTGCGCCCGCCTGACAAAGCGCAATGTATGGGCTTCGTTTTTCTTTGCGGCATTGACCGCGCGAGTGGACGCCGCCCTAGGGCGCGTAGGCCAATCCCCCCTCCTCGATCCCACGCTCCAAGGCCCGGCCCGGTATCCGGACCACCCGCTCCCTGCCCCCGAGCGCGATATACAGACCGCCGTCCCGGTCCACCGCCAGCGCCACGGGCGCGGGAAGTCCGTACAGGGCCCTCCTCGCCCTTCCATCCGGATCGATCCGGTACACCTCGCCCCGCTTGGCCGAAGCCGCGTAGAGCCTGCGCCCCGCATCCACGGCCAGCGCGTCGATTTCCCCCGCCGCCAGGGGAAGCAGGACCTCCTCGCCGTCCTCGTACATGGCGATGGCGTTTCCGCTGCGCCTGTCCGCCACATACAACACGCCCCGGCTGTCCACGGCCAGGGCGTTGGCTCCCCGCGCGATCTCGGGCCAGACCCGCTCCGGTCCGGCGAACGCGCTTGGCGCCGCCCCGCGAAGCCCCGTCGCCACGCCCCCGCAAAACGCCGCAGCCAAGACAATCCCCCCAAGGATGAACGCCCCCCATCCCAGCAGGGACGCGCGCCCCATCCGCCCGCGCTCCAGACCGTCCGCCCGCTCCGGCTCCACGATCACGCCCGCCCTCGCCACGCCAATCCGCCGTCCAGCCGCATCCATAACGCCTCCTTTGTTCGCGGCACGGTAGGATTGCGCCTCTTATGCGTCCAATATCTCTTTACGCCGTGCGTGATACCTTTTAGGTATGGGCATGCGCTTCACAGAGCTGGAATACTTCATCGCCGTGGCCGAGGAGCTGCATTTCGGCCGGGCGGCCAAACGCGTCCATATCGAACAGCCGCCGCTTTCCCGGCGGATCAAGACGCTTGAGGAGGAGCTTGGAGCGAAGCTTTTCGAGCGCGACAAGCGTTCGGTCAGCTTGACGCCCGAAGGCGCCTATTTTCTGGAGGAAGCCAGGGCCATCCTGGAGCGGATGCGCCTGGCCAAGGCCACGGTTTCAGGCATGGCGCGCGGGGAGGCGGGCGAGCTGCGCATCGGTTTCGTGACCCCGGTTCTGCATACGCCCTTTTCCGGGGCCATCCGGGAATTCGGGGCGGCCCATCCAGGAGTCGCCCTGCGCCTGCGCCAGGAAAGCTCCGGCGAACAGATACGCCGCCTGCGTTCCGGCGACCTCCACCTCGGCTTCATCCGGCCCTACGCGCTCAGCCTGGAAGGGCTTGGCGTCACGCCGTTCTGGAGCGAGCCCTACGCGCTCATCATGCCCGCCGGGCATCCGCTGTCCCGGCATCAGGCCGTGCCCATCGCGCTTTTATCCGGGGAGCCCATGCTCATGTTTCCGCGCTGGGTGAACAGGGTTCTGCACGACGCCATCATGGCCATTTTCCATGCGGCCGGAGTGAGTCTCAACATCGTGCAGGAAGTCAAGGAATCCCAGACATCCATCACGCTGGTGGAAGCGGGACTCGGACTGGCGCTTTTGCCCTGGTCCGTGACCAGCGAGCGCCGCCCCGGACTTGCCTACCGGCCCATCCTGGGCGATCTGCCGCCTGTGGAAATCTCCATCGCCTGGCGGCGGGGACGCATGTCGCCCATGATGACGCGCTTCCTCGATTTCCTGCGCGGCTATCTTTGCGCCCACCCGGAAAACGAAACGGCCGAACGGAATCGTCTTGGAGAACAGCGCGAGCCCTGATGAGGCCTTTTCGAAAAAGAAGTCAGCAGCAGTCCGGCCCGCAGGACGCCTTGTCCCGCCCCTTGAGCCAGACCTGGATGATGTAGCTGGCGCAGCCCACGCCCGGCCTGACGGTCACGGCCTTGGCCGGGCAGTTGGTGGCGCAGGCGCCGCATTCCATGCAGCCGTCGAGGTCGGCTATGACCGCCTTGCCGCCCTCGCCCTCCTCCATGGCCAAAGCGCCCTGGGGACAGACCGTGACGCACATGCCGCAACCCACGCAGCGCGCGCGGTCGAGCGCCAGGGTCGCCGTTCCGGGCAGGTATCTGAAATCGCGCATGGCTTCTCCTAGGGCGCTTACCGGGCGAACCCGGCCCCGATCCAGAGGATGGCGGAAACAAGAGCGGCGCAGGCCTGGATGGGCATGTAGCGCCGCATTTCCTTTTCAACGCCCGAAGGCGAGCAGTACGGCGTGGCCCCGGTGAAATGCATGGCCCAGAAAGAGGCGGCGGCCATGGCCAGAAACAGGGCGGCCAGCCCCTCCACATAAGTCAGCCCCGGACTGTAGAACGCCAGGGAGGTCAGACCCGCCAGGGCCCCGGCCCAGAGCCCCTTGGCGGAGAGCGCCCGGCCCGGCAACAGGGGCAGCAGCAACGGCGTCCCCACGATTCCGCCCAGCGCCCCGCTCAAAAAGGCCCAGAAAAGCGGCCAGCCCCGGCCGAACGCCATACTCAGGGAATACCCCCAGGCGCCGAGTCCGGAAACGGCGAAGATGGCCAGAGCGATCCACAGGATCGTATAGCGGGCCAGATACAATTCCACCGGGGTCAGGACAGCCCTTTCCCGGAAGGAAAAGGTCACCCGGCGCATGTCCGGTCCGGCCGTGAGTCCGTCCGCCAGAAACCGGGGCAGATCCGCCGCCCGGATGGGCCCGAATACGGCCTTGCGGCCCAGGCGCTTCTTGACCTGGCGCAGGGCCACGCCCGTGGCCGCGAGCTGGGGGATGACCAGGGGCGCGTCCGGCGCGACGGCGTCCAGACCGCTCTCGCGCGCCCGCCGGACCACTTCATCCGTGGAGAAGGTCTTTTTTCCCGCCGCGCACCAGACGTTCACCCCGCGCGTGTCCAGGACCAGAATCCAGGCGGATATCCCGGACAGCTGCCCGCGCAGGGCGTCGAAGCTTAGTTTGTAATTGGACGAAACCAGAACCGGCGCGGCGCCGTCCGGGTTTCCCGTCATGTACAGTCCCGGGGCTATTCGGTAATCATCCCGGCCGATACCGATGCGCGCGCCCGCGGCGCCCAGGAGGTCCTTCCCGTCCAGCCTGGTCCGCACCCGGGGAATCCTTCCGGCGGGTCCGTCCACAAAGGCTTCCACGAACGGCAGGATGGCGTAGCCCGGCCGCTCGTCCGGTCCGGCCGCCGGGGCGGGTCTGGAACCGCAGCAACAGCAGTCCTCCTCCGGCTGGACGAGGCCCGCGCCCGAAGCGCCGGGAGCGCCCGAACAGGCCGCCGGCGGGTCCATCGGACCATGAGAAGGTTGGCCGCCAGGCTTCCCGGCGCCCGTTCCTCCGGCGTCCGGCGGGGAGAATCTCCCTTCCTCGCGCATGGCTTCCATCAAATCCTTCATGCTTTTCCCCGCGTATGCCCGCGACCGGGCCAGAAGCCGGGGCGGCCTTTGGCCGCGCCCGCATTCCCGCCGCCCGCAATGAAAACGCGCGGCGCCTCATTATGATTCGCGCCCTTGCCCCGTTTCCAGGCGAAAACGCCGTCTTACAGCCCCCCGGCCAGTTCCTTGAACAGGGCCAGAACCTCGCGGTCCACGCAGTAGCACACGCGCGGCCCGTCCACCTGGCCCCTGACCAGCCCCGATTCCTTGAGAATTTTCAAATGCTGGCTGACCGTGGACTGAGCCAGGGGCAGGACGTCCACGATCTCCCCGCACACGCAGCCGCCGATGGCGGCCAGACGCCGCAGGATGGCCACCCGGACCGGATGGGACAGGGCCTTGCACAGAAGCGCCAGCCGCGCGTCGGGCGGAATCTGGGGCGAGACATCCTGCGCGGCCTCGGGGGGCGCGCCTGGCGCGAGGTTCGGTAAGTCACCCGGGGAGCCGCCTGGCGCAACGTTCGGAGCGGGAATCACACGCGTTTCCCCTTCCGGGATTCCGGCTTTGTTCATGATCGATTCTTCCCTATTCATCGTTAATCGACGATAAACGATTTCATCAAGAGCGTCAACAGCGGCCTTGCCGTTTCGGTCACGCTCCGCGGGCCGCGCCAGAGAACGCGTCAGGCCCCGTTCAGGGACTGCGTCAGGGAAAGCGTCAGGCGAATTGTCAGGCGGTCTCCCGAACGGCGCGTCAAACGTTGTTGACGGCAGGTTGCGGGAAATGTCCTGCCGGTTCGCGGACGGCGTACGGATGCGTTTTGTACGAAACGCCCAGGCGCGTTCCAAAACCGGACATGGGGACCTGTCCGGCTCAGGCCGAGGGCGCCGGGCAGGATTTGCCTAGTCGCCTTCGCGCCAACATGCCGTCATTGCGCGCTTTTTCCAGAAAGGGCGCCTGGCAGGCTCTTTGCTTTACCGCAAGCGTACGCTCCAAGGGCGCGAATCAGGGAAGAATCGTCCCGGGACGGGCGTTGGACGCGGCGAAGGGATTCGCCGTGAACGCACAGATTGCGAGGTGATATCATGGCAGTTGAAACCGCATACGAATGGGCCTGGAACTATACCCTGGCCACAGCCAAGATGCTCAATTCCTTTGACGCCGCCGAAAAATCCGGAAGCCGGACGGAGAAGACCACGGCCATGGATTCATTTGCGGAAACCATGAAGGGCATGCTCCCGGAGGAGGCCACGGCCAGTCCGCAGTTCCAGTATTTCTCGGCGGTCAATACCTTGAACAACGCCCTGTACTCGGCCACAGGCTCCACGGAAAAGCAGGCGGCCATGGACGCCTTCTACTCGTCTCTGGACGGCATCACCGTCGCGGGATAGGCGCGAGGCGCCGGGACGCTTGCCCGGCCGCGCCATGGTCCACATGGATGGCGCGCCCTGGCCCGGCGGCGTCCGCCGCGAATACGGACCGGAAAACGGCGCATTGCGGGGGGATCCGGCTGGGGACGGCCGGACGCGTCGCAGGGAAGGACTCCGGTTCCCGGACGCCGGAGCGGGACGTGAGCCGGAACGGTTCTCAAAGCCGGTTTTCCGGGCTGCGCCCGGCGGCGTGGGGCGGCGTCAGCCGTCTATGGAGTCGGAGAGGTCCTCGTCGTCGATTTCCTCGGTGGTGGAAATGCGCTCCACCTCGATGACCGCGTCGTAGGCCCGGATGCGTTCCATGACCCCGTAGAGGTGGGAAGCGTCGCGGACCTCGATGGTGAAGAACAGCTCCGAGGTCTTGTCCTTGTGGGAGCGGATGTTGCCCGCATCGATGTTCACGCCCTCCTCGGCCATGAGCAGGGATATCTTGCCCAGAACGCCTTTCTCGTTGCGGGCCAGGATGCGTATCCTGGCGGGATAAGGCGTGTTCTCCTCCCCTTCCCAGGTCACGTGCAAAAGCCGCTCGGCCTCGAGGTTCTTGAGGTTTGGGCAATCGTGAGTGTGGATGGTCACGCCCCGGCCCCGGCTGATGTAGCCCACGATGGGATCGCCGGGCAGGGGGTTGCAGCACTGGGCGAAGCGCACCAGCACGTCGTCCACGCCCTGGATGCGGATGTTCTCGCCTTTGGCCTTCTGGGCGGCTTCGACGACTTCGGCCTTGTCCGGCTCGGGACGGGTCTCGGGCGCCTTGGGCGACAGCCTGCCCGTGACCTTGCGGGCGGTGATCCTGCCGTAGCCCACCGCCGAAAACAGCTCGTCCGCCGAGGTGAAGGAAAATTCCTCGGCCATCTTGCCGAGCGTTCCGTCCTTCAGGGCCTTTTGGATGTTCACCCCGTCCTTGCGGCCCTGTTTTTCCAGCATCTCCTTGCCGAGCGCGATGCTGCGCGTGCGCTCCTCGGTGCGGATCCAGTGCTTGATCCTGGTGCGGGCCTTGGCGGTCTTGACGAATTTCAGCCAGTCGCGGCTGGGATGACGGTGGGGATCGGTGATGATCTCCACGGCGTCGCCGTTTTTGAGCGGCGTGGACAAGGGCGCCAGACGGCCGTTGATCTTGCCGCCCGAGCAGTGGTCGCCCACCTGGGTGTGGATGAGGTAGGCGAAGTCCACGGCCGTGGCGCCCTCGGGCAGCTCCTTGACCTCGCCGCGCGGGGTGAAGACGTAGACCTCGTCCTGGAAGAGGTCGATGCGCAGGGTCTGCATGAACTCGCGCGAGTCGTCGAGCTCGCGCTGCCAGTCCATGATCTGGCGCAGCCAGTTGAACCGGTCCACGTCCTTGGCCTTGAACTGGCCCTTGCCCCGGTCCTTGTACTGCCAGTGGGCCGCCACGCCCTCCTCGGCCAGCCTGTGCATGTCCTCGGTGCGTATCTGGATCTCGATGCGCCGTCCCTGGGGCCCGATGACCGTGGTATGCAGGCTCTGGTACATGTTGGCCTTGGGCATGGAGATGTAGTCCTTGAAGCGGCCGGGCACGGGCTTCCAGACCGAGTGGGCCAGGCCCAGGGCGGCGTAGCAGTCCTTCAGGGAACGCACGATCACCCGAAAGGCCACCAGGTCGTGGACGTCCTCCAGGACCAGGCCCTGCTGCTGCATCTTGTTCCACAGGCTCCACAAATGCTTTTTGCGGCCGAAAATGCGGGACTTGATCTCGTTGGCGGCGCAAAGCTCCCGCAGCTTGTCCACCACCGCGTCGATGTAGACCTCGGCCTTGGCGTAGAGCTTGTCCACGCCCTCGCTGATCTGGGCGAAGACTTCGGGCTTGATGTACTTGAAGCTCAGGTCCTCGAGCTCGGTCTTGACGCGGTGCAGGCCCAGGCGGTTGGCCAGAGGGGCGTAGATGTCCATGGTTTCCTGGGCGATCAGGCGCTGCTTGGCCGGATTGCCGTGGAAACGCAGGGTGCGCATGTTGTGCAGGCGGTCGCACAGCTTGACCAGGACCACCCGGATGTCCTCGGCCATGGCGAAGATCATCTTGCGGATGTTCTCGGCCTGGGCCTCCTCCTTGGACTCGAAGGTGATCATGCTGATCTTGGTGACGCCGTCCACGATGTCGGCCACTTCCTCGCCGAACATCTCGTCGATCTCCTCCGTGGTGGCCTTGGTGTCCTCCACGGTGTCGTGCAAAAGACCGGCGCACACGCTGGCCGCGTCGAGACGCATCTCGGCCAGGAGGTTGGCCACCTCCAGGGGGTGGGAAAGATAGGGCTCGCCGGACAGCCGGGTCTGACCGGCGTGGGCGGTGGCCGAAAAGATGTAGGCTTTCTGGATGAGCGCGAGCTCGGCTTCGGACATGTAGCCCGAAAGCTTGTCCATGATCTCGTTGATGCGGATCATCGTATGGTTCGCCTTACAGAGGACGGATCGCAGGCTCCGGCGGTCCTATTTCCCCAGGGAAAAGGTCTGTTGGTCTTTGGGAACCCACCAGCGCTCGAAATTGTAGGTGATGCCCGCCGGGGCCTCGGCCACGTTCCTGAAGCGCGCGGAAAGGATGGGCAGGGAATAGGGATCGTAGAGAAAGCAGTACGGCTGCTCCTCGTGGAGAATTTCCTGGAAACGGCCGTACAATCTTTTGCGCTCGTCCTGATCCAGGCTGCGGCGGCCCTTTTCAAGAAGCGCGTCGGCCTCGGCGTTCTTGAACTTGACGAAATTGAGTCCCCCGGGCTCGGCCTTGGACGAATGCCACACGTCGTAGACGTCCGGATCCTGGAGGATGTTCCAGCTCAGGATGACCGCCTGGAACCGGGCCTTGTCCACGTACTCCTTGATGAACACGGCCCATTCCACCGTGCGGATCTTGACCTCGATTCCCACGTCCTTGAGCCTGTTCTGGATGATGGTGGCCGTCTTCACCCGCAGGTCGTTGCCCTGGTTGGTCAGGATGGTGAAGGAGAAGGGACGGCCGTCCTTGTCGATGAGGCCGTCGCCGTTCGTGTCGGTCCAGCCCGCCTGGGCCAGCATCTTTTTGGCCAGTTCCGGATCGAAGGCGTAGTCCTTGATGGCCTCGTTGTAGACCCAGGTTCCGGGCTTGTAGGGGCCGATGGTGGGGACGCCGAGCCCCAGGAGCGCGCCCTTGATGATCTCTTCCTTGTTGATGGCGTGGGCCAGGGCCTGGCGCACGGTCTTGTCCGCGAACATGGGGTCTTCCAGGTTGTAGGCGAGATAGGCGTAGCTGAAGGACAGGTACTTGAATTTCCGGTAGAGCGCGTCCCAGTCCCCGCCCTTGGTCTGGAAGAGGTACTGCTGGGGCGTGAGCCCCATCATGTCGAGATTCTTGGCCTTGAGTTCCAGAAACTGCGTGGAGAGGTCCGGGATGATCCGGTAGACCACCTGGTCGAGATAAGCCCTGCCGTCGAAATAGTCCGGGTTCACGTCGAGGACCAGGCGCCTTCCCGGCTCCCAGGAGGTCAGCTTGTAGGGTCCGGCCCCCAGGGGCTCGCGGCTGTATTTGGTGTTGAGGAGATCCTGGCCCTCGAGGGCGTGCTTGGGCAGGATGGCCAGGGCCCAGGTGACCAGGGAACGGGCGAAAGGCTCGGCGTAGGTCGCCTCAAAGGAATACTTCCCGGTGACGGTGAAGGACTGGATGGCCTTGTAGTCCTCGGCGTAGGCCGTGGGCGTCTTGGGGTCGATCATGAGCTTGTAGGTGAATTCCACGTCCTCGGCCGTGAGCTCCACCCCGTCGAACCAGCGGATGCCGGGTTTGAGCTCGAAACGCAGCTTCTTGCCCCCGTCCAGTATCTCGAAGGATTTGGCGGCCCAGGGGACGAGATTGATATCCTTGTCGTAGCGAAGCGGCGCCACGTAGAGAAGGTCGCAGATATCATGGGAGGAGCCGTCGGTGGCCAGCGGGGGGATGAGGTTGGAGGGCTCGCCCAAAAGGGCCATGGTGATGCGCCCGCCCGTGACCGGGGCGTCCGCCTCGCCTTGCGCCGCCTGGGGGGACGCGTTCTGGCCGGCGCCTGCGGCCGGGGCCGGCGTGACCTGGGACGCGCCGTTTTTTTCGTTGGAAACGCTTGAGGGAGCGTCCTGGCAGGCGGCCAGGAACAGCGGCAAAACAAGGACGAGAAGGGCCGTCGGCAGGAATCGTTTCATTATTTTTACCGCTTGCATAATGTGCGAAAATGACCATAATCGGGAATGCGACGCAACCTTTCAAAGGTAAATAGTATACGCGGCGCCCCAAAAATCCAAGCCCCTTTTTTCGCCGGCGCCCTGGGCGCCGAGCCGGGGCGCGGGCCTTCATCTTTATCTTCCCATATTCCCCACCATGGCGTAGTATGAAGGGAAGGCCGCAATCGCGTTTTTCGCCGAAATAGGCCTCAATGGGCTTAGGCCCGGCGGGAAAAACCACGATTTCAAGGAGTACCGGCAACAATGTCAGGCGATACCGAGGAGAAAAAAGTCAGATCGCTCCTCCAGGAGTTCGTCCGGGAAACCATACCGGAATATATCATGGAAGGCGCGCACGGCATCGTCTCCCAGGGAGGCGTGCAGAAAGTCTCCGTCAACAAGCGCGACCAGTATTGGGATGTGGATGGGCAGATCCAGGGCGAGGACTTCCAGGTCTATTCGTCGGAACTGAGCATCAACCTGCGCGAAGACGCCATCACCTTTTTCTGCAACTGCCCGGATTCGTTCTCCGGCGTATGCCGCCACGTAGGGGCCACGGCGCTCAAGCTTCTCAAGAGCCTGGACGATTCCAAGGAAGAAGCCGCCTCGGAAACGGCGAGCTCCACGGAATGGCGGCAAACCTTTCGCGCCTTTTTTTCCACGGAGCCCGAACCCGAGGCCGGACGCCACTATTTCATCTACCGCCTCTACCCGGAGCACGGCCGGTTGCAGGTGGCCTTTTTTCGCGCCCGCCAGAACAAATCCGGCATTTCCCAGGTGCACAACGAGGTGACCCTGGAACAGATCGTGCGCAACCCGGACTGGTGCGAGGTCGCCCCCAAGCTCCCCGAACTCGCCGAGATCATCGGGCACCGGCTCGACTATTTCGGCCACCGGGTGGAGCTGCCCGACGGGCTCATCAGCTGGTTCTTCTCGGTCATCGGCAACGAGTACTATCTGTATTGGAAGGATACCGAGCAGCCCGTGCGCATCGAGAGCCGGACCATGCGTCTGCAACTCTCCCCGCTTCTCTCCGACGAGGGCCTGCGCTTCGACATCCTGCTCGGCCATCCCGGCAAGCCGCCGTTTTCCATCCTGGGCCAGGAAGTCTATTTCTACGGTCACCTGCCGCTGTGGGTCTGCTGGAACAAAAGCTTTTTCCCGGTGCAGACCGGGCTCGCGCCCCAGCTCATCAGGGATCTGGCCATCGAGTCGCCGCTTATTCCCACGGCCGAGGTGTCGGAGTTCCTGGACCGGGTCTGGTCCGGGCTTCCGGCCTCCTCCCTGTACGGCCAGGACAAGTTCCTGGAAAAAATGCAGCCGTTTTTCGTCCCGGCCAAATACAATCCCAAGCTCTACCTGGACGAGGAGGGAAGCCTGCTCACCCTGCAGATCCAGAACGTCTACGAGACCGAGCACGGGGATATCACCGTGGGCGAGCCCAACCCGGACCTGCAGACCGGCTCCTACCAGTACGAGGGCAAATCCTACCTCCTGGCCCGGTCCCACGACGAGGAAAGCGAGCTCCTCAACCTCCTCACGGAGATGCGCTTTCAGCCCAGGAACAACGCCAACTGGTTCCTGGAGCCCGAGGAGGCCATCGTCTTCCTCTTGGACGCCTATCCCCAGCTGGTGGAAAAATACCGGGTCTACGGCGAAAAGAACCTGACCCGGTACAAGGTGCGGCTCACCCAGCCGGTCATCGTGGCCGAGGTGGAGTCCGAGGAAGAGGACAAGTGGTTCAACCTGGAGCTCAACGTCGAATACGACGACCAGCGGGTGCCCATCGAGAAGATCTGGAAGGCCTGGACCCAGGGCAAGCGCTACGTGCAGCTGAAAGACGGCTCCTACACCAGCCTGCCGGAATCCTGGCTCAAGAAGCTGGCCCACAAGCTCCGGGCCATGGGCTATGATCCGGAGAAGCCGCCCGCGTCCAAGTTCAAACAGTTCGAGGCCCCGGTCCTGGACAAGATCCTGGAGGACCTGCCCGAGGCGCGTACGGATTCCTTCTGGAACAATCTCAAGAAGAAGATCTACAATTTCAAGGAGATCAAGCAGCTTCAGCCGCCCAGGGGCCTCAACGCCTCCCTGCGTCCCTACCAGGTCCAGGGCTTAAGCTACCTGTATTTCCTGCGGGAATACGGCTTCGGCGGCATCCTGGCGGACGAGATGGGCCTGGGCAAGACCGTGCAGACCCTGTCGTTCATCCAGTACCTGGCGGAATCGGAGAACCGGGGGCCGAACCTCATCATCGTGCCCACCTCGGTGCTGCCCAACTGGGAGCGCGAGGCGCAGAAATTCGTCCCGGACCTCAAGCAGCTCATCATCTACGGCGCCCGGCGCGAAGGCATGTTCAAGCACATCGCCGAGTCGGACCTGGTCGTCACCACCTACGCACTGCTGCGCCGGGACCTGGACGAACTGCTCAAGTTCGAGTTCAACTCCATCATCCTGGACGAGGCTCAGAACATCAAGAACCCGAACACCATCACGGCCCGCTCGGTCAGGCGGCTGTCGGCCAGGACCAGACTGTGCCTGTCCGGTACGCCCATCGAGAACAATCTCTTCGAGCTGTGGTCCTTGTTCGAGTTCCTCATGCCGGGTTTTCTGGGCGGCCAGAACGCGTTTCAGCGCGGCATCGTCAAGCCCATCAAGGACGGGGACGAGGAGACGCTCGATTACCTGCGCGGCCGCGTGAAACCCTTCATCCTGCGCCGCACCAAGTCCGAGGTGGCCAAGGACCTGCCGCCCAAGGTGGAGAACGTCTACTACTGCGCGCTTCAGGACGAGCAGCTCGATCTGTACGCGGCCCTGGCCAAGAAGCTCAAGGACCAGGTCTTAAAGACCGTGGACGAGAAGGGGCTGGCCAAGTCCCAGATGTCCATCCTGGACGCGCTCCTCAAACTGCGGCAGATCTGCTGCCACCCGAGACTCTTGAAGCTCGACATGCCCGGCGTGTCCACCAACCTGCCCTCGGGCAAGTTCGACGCCTTCAAGGATCTGGTCACGGACATCATCGAGGAGGGCCACAAGGTGCTGGTCTTCTCGCAGTTCGTGCAGATGCTGCATATCATCCGGTCCTGGATGCAGATCCAGCAGACCCCGTTCGCCTATCTGGACGGCTCCAGCAAGGACCGTTTCGACCAGGTGGACCGGTTCAACAACGACGAGAACATCAAGGTGTTCCTCATTTCCTTGAAAGCGGGCGGCACGGGCCTCAACCTGACCAGCGCGGACTACGTCATCCACTACGATCCCTGGTGGAACCCGGCGGTGGAGAACCAGGCCACGGACCGCACGCACCGCATCGGCCAGCAGCGGCAAGTCTTTTCCTACAAGATGATCTGCCAGAACACGGTGGAGGAAAAGATTCTGAAATTGCAGGAGCAGAAAAAGGACGTGGCCGAAGCCATCATCCCCGGCCAGGACGCCTTCAAGTCCCTCACCAGGACGGATCTGGAGTCCCTGTTCGAGATATAGCGCGGCATTTTTTGTGAGACCCGACGCGAGCGCAAAGAAAAGGGATGCAATGCGACTGCGCATCCTGAACTTGCGCATGCGCCGATTTTGAGGACGAGAGATGAGCTCGGCGGGATCCCCCTCCGCCTGTCCATAAGCCGCCCCAAGGCGCGCCTCGGACCGCCGGTGACGGCCGGTTCCCGATTCGATCAATAAGCCAAGCCCGGACGCCCGGGCTTGGCTTTTTACATCTGGGGCCCGAACGCGCGCCCACCTTTATGGCGTGACTGGAAAATTCCACATTAATGGAAAGTTCACCTTAAAGAGTAATGCGCATCAGGCCAATACTCGCTGCATTTGCTGAGATCTCCCTTTAAAGACAACCTTCAATATTCATATACAAAAATGTATGCCACTTTTTATCCGCGTTCATGAGTAAAGCACCCCGATCATATCGATCATGACCCAGCGACAATCAACAGCAGCATCCTTCCGTGACGATGGAGATGAAGCAGCATTTCGCCTCATCTTACATGCATATCCGATTCTTTTCATTTGTAATAATTATGCAGAGACCACCTGTCTTCGCAAAATATTTTTTAAAACAGGAAACGATCGCATTGACAAGAAGCATCTTAGCTGGAATACAAGTTTTGTCGTACTCTAACAACGGTTCATACTGACAACCGGCGGCCGTCTCTCAAAGGCCTCCCGGTAATCCTTCCCATGTGGTTCGGGTTTTAACGGGCCCGATCACGGGAGAACGTTCCAGGGTTGCAGCGCGCGCCTCGACTTCGTCCGAAAGCGGAGGCGCGAGCCGTTCCCACCGTCTTTTCACGATGTCCGTTCTCGTCGCGCTCCGGCGCCAAACCGATCGCGCAGGCTTCCAGCGAACAGGAGATCGCCATGTCCCTCAAAAAATTCATAAAAAAGACATTATCCATTGTGACGGCCAGTTTCGCATTCTGTATCATTTCACTTGCTGCGGAGGCGAGAAATCCAGACGTTTCCTTCTGGCTCACCAACATTTCCTCAGGCAGCCTGATTACGGACAGCGACAGCAGCTTCGTCTCCCCGGAAATAGCAGTCTCCGGCAATACGGTGCATACCGTCTGGGCGGCGTATCTGAATGATGGATCCTATAAAAGACAGCTCTGGTACAGAAGGTCCCTGGATGGCGGGAAGACATGGCAAAACAGCATACTGCTCGTGGAAACGTCCCAGAATGGGCTGGACGCAAACGAGGCGTTCAAGCGCCTCTATGTAAACGGAACAACCGTTCACATTGCATACGCGAGTTATCTGTTCCCTGAAGGTCAGACCTGGAGCGGGAATCTGTATTACGCCAGATCCACCGATAACGGGGCCACTTTCGAGGAAACGCGCCAGTTGTATACCGCAACGGCATGCACGATTACGGACAGCTACATAGCAGGCGACGAAGGAGACATCAGCATCGCCATCCGATTGAGTTCCTCAAGCGGATATAAAAGGGATTCCGGCGAGACGTTCAATTCCTCCGACGACGGGCAGACCTTCACGCATACGCAGGCGTACCTCTACGACCACAATGACCCAAGCTACGCCGGATCGAATGTCTTCGACGTCTTGCGGCAAGGCGACAACGTGTATGTGTCGTACAAACTGAGCAATGGGCGTGGATGCGCATACGACGGCGAGGCCAAGGAGTATCTGGCCTCCTCCACCGACGGCGGGGCCACCTTCATTCAACGCCTCATATCCGAACCCAACGCCTCGGGATGCTATAAATCCTACTCCGGCCAGGACACGCACTATGTCTCGAAGATCGCCGCCGTCGGCGACGCCGTCCACGTCATCTCCTCCTGGATAAACGCCGATGGCGTGAAAAGCATCTATACGAGAAAATCCCTGAACAAGGGCGACGTCTTTCTCGATCCGGTCCGGCTTTTCTCCGAAGACGCAGGCCTTGCCTTCCAATCCGGGCAGGAAACCCTCAAGGCCAAGGGAAGCTACGTTTACGCCATGACCACGACCACCGGCGGAAAAATCCTGTACCAGTATTCGCCGTCCTCGGGCGCCGCCTTCGAGCCCACGGTCGAGGCCGCCTCCTCGGGCTGGTTTCCGCTTATCGCGCTCGACCCCTCGGTCACGGACGGCTCCCGGGCCTATCTCTTCTGGCAGGGGTATCTGCGCAAGGTGGAAAACGGCTCCGTGATTTCAGGAGTCAATCTCCTTTTTCCCTTCTTCCGCACGAGCTTTCTGCGGCGTGAACAAATGGTCATCGGTCCGGATGGCGCGGCCAACTACGTCCTGGGGGGATTATTCTATTCCAGCGCCCTGTGCGGAGGCAACTGCAAGGAAGACATCTTCTTCCGCAGCCACTCCTTCACCCCGGACGAACCCCAGACGCCCATGGCGCTGCGGATCCGCTCCGAAGCCATCTCCTTTGAAAGCCGCTACGACAACATGCAGGTTCCGGACGCGGCGGACTTCAGGCCCACAGGCGCCTTTACCGTGGCTTTGTGGGTGAAACCGGCGCAAGGAGGCGCGGATACGGGCTATACGAACGTGTACCGGCCTGTGGCGTTCAAACCGTATGCGTTGGGCTTCTCCTACGCATTGGGGACGATCATCGCGCACGAAAGCGTCAGCCTCGCCACGGACCGCATCATGACGGCCGAAATAACCACCAGCGTTGGAACGTATCAAGTCAACCCGGCGTATTCCGATACGGGATATGTTCCCTATGACTCCTGGTCCCACCTGGCCATGACGTACGACCCCAACGGCGGCGCCAACAATCTCAAGGCATACCTGAACGGCGAACTCATCGCCTCGGCCACGGCCCTGGGGACGATCCTGGCCGATGGAAACCCATTCCAGGCCGGACATTACGGCAATTGGGACCTCGACGATCTCAAGATCTGGGGCAAAGCGCTGACGGGCGACGAAGTGCGGTCATCCATGAAGGCGCGTTGTTCGAGCCAAAGCGGTCTGCTCGCCTGCTATGGTTTCGATTCCACCGCCAAGGACATGACGGACAGAGGGAACAACGGGATCTATATGTTCAAGGAAGAGTACGTGGTCAGCGACAGACCCAATCCGGCGATCATCGCGCCTTTCACCATGTTGCTGGGGGAGTAGCGGACCGCACAGCCTGCCGTTTTATCGCGAGGGGGGAGCCTTGCGGCTCCCTCCCGCGCGACGTAGCGTATCCCTGCGACGTCCCCCTTCCCATCCTTTCCGATTCGTTCTATCGTCCCCGTCATGCTGTTTCCCGATTCACATGCCGGGAAAGCCCCCTCTTCTTTCCTCGCCGCTCTCGTTCTTCTCGCGGCCGCGCTCCTCTTCGCTCCGATCGCCCGCGCCCAGGACGCGCCGGACGCGTCCGTTAACGAAAAAAATGCGCCCGGCGCGACCGAAACGGAAAAAACCGCCCCCCAGGCTGCCGATCCCGGCACGGGGGCCGCGCAAAGCCCCGCCCCCCTCAAGCGCTTCACCATCCTGCCCCAGTGGGAGCCCCAGTCGCAGTTCGCGGGCATCTACATGGCCAAGGAAAAAGGCATCTACGAGAAATACGGCCTGGACGTGACCATCCTGCGCGGGGGCCCCAAATCGCCCACCCATGTCATGCTCCCCCAGGGCAAGATCGACTTCGCCACCATGTTCCTGACTACGGCCGTGAAACTCGCCGCCGACCGCGTTCCGGTGGTCAACCTGGCCCAGATCGTCAAACGCTCCACCTTGCTGCTCGTGGCCAAGAAATCGCGCGGCATCATCCTGCCCAGGGACCTGGACGGCGGACGCATCAGCACATGGGGCCCGGAGTTTTCCCTCCAGATCAACGAATTCCTGCGCAAACACCGGGTGGCCGTGGAAACCCTGCCCCAGGGCTACGCCATCAACCTCTTCCTGCGCGACGGCGTGGACGCGGTCTCGGCCATGCGCTACAACGAATACCATTCCATGCTGAACGCCGGACTCGACGAAGACGACCTGACCGTGTTCTCCATGGCCGACAACGGCCTGGATTTTCCCGAAGACGGCCTCTACTGCCTGCGCAGCACTTATGAGGCCGATCCCGAGGCCTGCTGCAACATGGCCCAGGCCACCATGGAAGGCTGGCGCTACGCCTTCGCCCACCCCGAGGAAACCCTGGACGTGATCATGCGCCATGTCGAGGAGGTCAAGCTGGCCACCAACCGCGCCCATCAGCGCTGGATGCTCGACCACATGCGCCAGGCCATCGCTCCGGACGGCCAGGCGGCCGTCAGCCCCCTGACCAGGGAGGCCTTCATGACCGTCGCCAAGGCCCTCTACGGCGCGGCGCTCATCCCCACCATCCCGTCCTACGAGGAATTTCATGCCGACTGCCACAGCGCCCCCTAGAAAGACCGGTCTCGCCTTCAAGCTCACGATCTTCATCCTCTCCGGCGCCATGCTCGTGTTCTGCGCCTCCTTCGCCTATTACTACTACTCCACCAAGACCATCATCCTGCAGAACGTCCGGGAGCGCTCCAAGGACCTGACCACCTCCGCCCTCTACCAGATCGAATCCGTCATCGACGACGCCGAACAGGTCCCGGCCTTTCTGGCCTACATCATGGAAAACACCCCGCCCCACGCCAGACAGCTCGACCAGTATCTCAAGGACTTCGTCAAATCCTCTCCCTCGGTCTTCGGCTCCACCGCCGCCTTCGAGCCCTACGCCTTCGACGCCAGAAACAAGCTCTACGCCCCCTATTACTACCGGGACAAGGATGAGCTGTGCTTTTCCATGCTCGGCTCGGGCGGCGACTACGACTATTTTTTGATGGACTGGTACATGCTGCCCAAGGAACTGGGCAAGCCGGTCTGGAGCGAGCCGTATTTCGACGAGGGCGGCGGCGACATCGTCATGAGCACCTACAGCGTCCCCTTCTACCGCTACATCGCGGGCGCGCGGTTCTTCTGGGGCGTGATCACGGCGGACATCTCCCTCGAATGGCTGCAGCATTTCGTTTCGAACATCCGGATCTACGAAACGGGCAAGGCCTTTCTCATCAGCAAGAACGGGGTGCTGGTCTCGGCGCCCAAGCGCGAACGCATCATGCGCGAAAGCATCTTCAGCCTGGCCGAAGAGCTGGGCGATCCGGACATCCGGGCGCTCGGCAAGAAGATGATAAGCGGTCAGGAAGGCTTCGCCCGTCTGCCAAACGGCCTCTTCGAAAAGCCTTCCTGGATCTACTACGCGCCCATGCCCTCCACCGGCTGGTCGCTTGGGATCATCGTGCCCGAGGACGAACTCTTCGCCGGCATCACCAAGCTCGCCCGCGAAGTCATCATCATCGCCAGCGCCGGAGTCGCCCTTCTTCTGGCCATCATCCTGACCATCTCCTCGGCCATCACCCGGCCCATCAAGCTTTTGGCCTCCAAAACCTCGGAGATCGCCAAGGGCAACCTGGACGTGGCGCTGCCGAAAACCGCCCGAGGCGACGAGGTGGGCGACCTGACCCGCTCCTTCGACGACATGCGGGTGGCGCTCAAGGAATACATCGCGGACCTGACCGCCACCACCAAGGCCAAGGAACGCATGGAGTCCGAGCTCAAGATCGCCCGGAACATCCAGATGAGCTTTCTGCCCAAGCGCTTCCCTCCCTTTCCCCACATCGGCGCCTTCGAGCTGCACGCGGCCCTGGAACCGGCCTGGGAGGTGGGCGGCGATCTCTACGATTTCTTCCTCATCGACGACCGGCGCCTGTTCTTCTCCCTGGGCGACGTATCCGGCAAGGGGGTGCCCGCCGCGCTGTTCATGGCCGTGACCAAGACGCTCATCAAGGGCAACGCCGAGGTCAACGTCACCCCGGCGGAAATACTCGCCAAGGTCAACACGGAATTGTGCGTGGACAACGAGTCCATGCTGTTCGTGACCATGTTCTGCGGCATCCTCGACTTCGCCACCGGAGAGCTGACCTTTTCCAACGCCGGACACAACCCGCCCCTGTACGTTCCGTCCTCGGGCGAGCCCCGCTGGCTCGAGCTGCCCAAGGGTCTGTTCCTCGGGATCATGGAGGACGCGGTCTACAAGACCTTCGTCACCCAGATGTGGCCGGGCGACAAGCTTGTGGTCTACACGGACGGCGTGACCGAAGCCATGGACAAGGACGACAAGCTCTATACCAGCCAACGTCTTTTCGACGAGGTTTCGCGGTTGCGGGACCTCGACGCCGAGGGGATGGACCAGGAGATCATGAAGTCCGTGCACGCCTTCGCCGAGGGCGCGCCCCAGGCGGACGACATCACCGTGCTGACGCTGCTGTACAAGGGCCAAGAGAGATAGTGGCCCTGCATCTGCGTCTGGGCCGGGCCGGGGAGGACGAGGCGGAGCGGCGGCTTGCGCGGAAGGGATTCCGGATTCTGGCCCGCAATTACCGGGTGAAAAACGGCGAGGTGGATCTCATCTGCCGGGCGGGGAAGACCATCGTGTTCGTGGAGGTGAAGACGCGCGGACCGGGGAGTCTGGCCGCGCCGCTGGACGCCGTCAACGCGAAAAAACGCGCCCGCCTCATCCGCGCGGCCAGCGCCTACTTGAGCGAGAACGACCTCTGGGACGCCCCCTGCCGCTTCGACGTGGCGGCCCTCATTTCCACCAACGCCGGCATGACCTTCGAGCACATCGAAAACGCCTTCGGTCTGGAGGGGATGGGGGGGATGTATCAGCCGTTTTGACCGCGTTCCTTCCTATGAGTCAGCGAACCCCGCCGTTTAAAAACGGGGTTCGCCTCGTCTTGAAATCCCCCTCGCGAACGCCTTCTACCATTTCACCGGCTTGGGATTGATGTCCTCGAAATCCATTTGATGCCAGTAGGGATAAGGCGGCTGTTTGCGGCTGACGTCCTCAAGCCGGGTCACGTGGGCCGGGTCCAGGGTCCAGTCCGCCGCGCCGAGATTGTCGCGCAATTGCTGCTCATTCCTGGCCCCGATGACCAGATTGACCACGCTCGGGCGTTGGAGGAGCCAGTTGAGCGCGATTTGCGCCACGGTCCTGCCGGTCTCCCGCGCGACCTCCTCCAGCGCGTCCGTCACCGCGTAGAGCAGCTCCTCCGTCACAGGCGGCGCTCCCTCCCCACGCCCGGACTTGAGCCGCCCTTCCGGAAGCGGCTGGCCGCGCTTGACCCGCCCCGTGAGCCGCCCCCAGCCAAGCGGACTCCAGACCATGAGCCCCACGCCCTGGTCCAGGCACAAGGGCATGAGCTCCCACTCGAAATCCCGGCTGATGAGCGAATAATTTCCCTGGTAGACCACGTAGCGCTCCAGGGACTCGCGCTCGGAAACGGCCAGGGACTTCATGAGATGCCAGCCCGAGAAATTGGAGCAGCCGATGTAGCGGACCTTGCCCTGGCGGGTCAGGTCGTCCAGGGCGCGCAGGGTCTCCTCCACCGGGGTCAGTCCGTCGAACCCGTGCATGAAATACACGTCGACATAATCCGTTTCCAGACGCGTCAGACTGTCCTCGCAGGCCTTCAGGATGTGATGGCGCGAGGAGCCGCGCGCATTGGGACCCTCGCCCATGGGAAAGGTTCCCTTGGTGGCGATGATCGCCTTGTCCCGGCGTCCCTTGAGGGCCTGTCCCAGGATACGCTCCGAATCGCCGTCGGAATAGATGTCCGCCGTATCGAAGAAATTGAGCCCGGATTCCAGGCAGATGTCCACGAGGCGCGTGGCCTCCTCCACCCCCGTGGCGCCCCAGTGCTTGAAAAATTCATTGGACCCGCCAAAGGTGCCCGCGCCGAGACTCAAAACCGGAACGCTCAATCCGCTCTTGCCAAGCCGCCGAAACTCCATGCTTCACTCCTTGTCTTGCCTTAATCCTCGTAAATGTATCCCTCCGCCCCGCCGCCGTAGAGCTTGTCCTTGTCGAGTTCGCGCAGCGGCAGGCCCTTGAAAAGCCGCTCTGGCAGGTCCGGGTTAGCCACGAAGGGGCGGCCGAAGGCCACCAGGTCCACCAGGCCCGCGCCAAGGAACCGCTCGGCCTTGGCCACGTCGTAATTGCCCGCCACGATGATGGCTCGCGAAAAGGCCCGGCGCAGCTTTTCCCTGAATTCCAACGGAATCTGCGGCGCGTCGTCCCAGTCCGCCTCGCCGATGTGCATGTAGACGAGCCCCATGCCGTCGAGCTTTTCCGCCAGGTACAGGACCGCGTCCACAGCCTGGGGGTCGTCCATGCCGCGCTGCTTGACGAACGGCGCAAGCCGGATGCCCGTGCGCTCGGGTCCCGCCGTTTCGGATACGGCCCTGGCCACCTCCAGCGCAAAGCGCGCCCGGTTTTCCAGGGGTCCGCCGTATTCGTCGTCGCGTTTATTTGATGTACGGCGCAAAAACTGGTCGATCAGGTAGCCGTTGGCTCCGTGGATTTCCACCCCGTCGAACCCGGCTTCCATGGCGTTCTCGGCCGCCCTGCGGTAGTCCTCCACGACGCCGGGAATCTCCGAACGCTCCAGCGCCCGGGGGACCGGACATTCGGCCATGCCGCCTCTAGGGTTCTTCTCGTCCACAAGCCAGATGCGGGCGCCGGGCGCTATGGCCGAGGGGGCCACGGGTTTGCCGTCCTTGTGAAAGCTCGGGTGGGACATGCGGCCCACGTGCCACAGCTGGCAGAACATCCGGCCGCCCGCCTCGTGAACGGCCCTGGTCACGAGCTTCCAGCCCTCGATCTGGGCCGGATCGTGAATGCCCGGAGTCCAGGAATAGCCCTGGCCCTGAGGAGAAATCTGCGCGGCCTCGCCGATGATGAGCCCGGTTTTCGCGCGCTGGGCGTATTGCCGGGCCATGAGTTCATTGGGCAGGTTGCCGGGCTGGGTGGTGCGCATGCGGGTCATGGGGGCCATGACCACCCGGTTGGGCAGGTGAAGCGGACCGAGGTCAAAGGGCTTTTCGAGATGAGGGGCCGGGATTCACGCGACATGCCGTTCTCCTTTTCGCAGGGATCGTTTGCCGGGCGGGGCGCGACATCCTATCAACGGGCAAGCGCAACGCGGGCGCAGGGACATTGTGGCAAAGGGGGACGGGTTCGTCAAAAGGGGAACGGACGGCGAGCGCCTGACCGGGGTGCAGACGCGCCTGGAGGCTTGACGGGACCGCCTTCCTCTCTTAGCAAAACATAGTCAAAATAACCGTCCAGCGGGCGCGGTCTCTCCGCCCTTCCTGACGAACCCGAGGCCAGCATGAGCGCCGCACCCCGTTCGAACGCCGTCCTTTTCGGCCATCCGGCCGGCCTGTTCATCCTCTTTCTGACCGAGATGTGGGAGCGCTTTTCCTACTACGGCATGCGAGCGCTGCTCATCTACTACATGACCAAGCATCTCATGATGCCCCAGCAGGACGCCTCCCATCTGTACGGTCTCTACTGCGGCCTGGTCTATTTCACGCCCTTTCTGGGCGGTCTTCTGGCGGACCGGGTCCTCGGCCGCAAGCGCTGCGTGGTTCTGGGCGGCTTGCTCATGACCGTGGGCCATTTCCTCATGGTCTTCGAGTCGCTCTTCTATCCGGCGCTGGCCTTCTTGATCCTCGGCAGCGGCGCCTTCAAGCCCAACATCTCGGCCCAGGTGGGCGGCCTCTACGCCGAAGGCGACCCCCGCCGGGACCGGGCCTTCAGCGTCTTCTACGTGGGCATCAACCTGGGGGCCTTTTTCGCGCCCCTGGTCTGCGGCGCCCTGGGGGAGCTTCTGGGCTGGCATTACGGCTTCGGCGCGGCGGGCGTGGGCATGCTCGCGGGCCTTGCGGTCTACCTCGGCGGTCAGCGGTTTCTGCCCGCCGAGACGCGTCCGCGGGCGCGCATCGAAGAAACCCCGGCGGAAGAATCCGAGGAGAAAAGCCGGGCCCTGGGCCTTGTGGCCGTCTGCCTCATCGTGGTTCTTTTCTGGGCCGTGTACGAGCAGATGGGCAACAGCCTGGCGCTGTTCGTGGATTCGGACACGGACCGGACCATCCTCGGCTGGGAAATGCCCGCCACCTGGTTCCAGGCCTTGAATCCCTTCCTCATCTTCGCCCTGACCCCGCTCGTCACCGCCCTGTGGTCCAGGCAGGCCGGAAAGGGAACCGAGCCCTCATCCCTGGGCAAGATGGGCCTGGGGCTGGTCTTCACCGGCCTCGGCTTTGTCCTCATGCTCTACCCGGCCTCCCTCTACGCCGTGGACGGAACGCCGGTGAGCATGCTCTGGCTGCTGTTTTTTACCCTGTGCATCACCCTCGGGGAACTCTATCTCTCCCCCATCGGCCTGTCGCTCATCACCAAGCTCGCGCCCGCAAGGATGATCTCCATGTTCATGGGCGTGTGGTTCATGGCGCAGTTCCTGGGCAATCTGGCGGCGGGCTATGTAAGCGGCCTGTGGGAAATCCTGTCCCGGCCGGTCTTTTTCGGCCTGCTGGCGGCCATCGCCTTCACGGCGGCGCTTCTGATCGCCGCCATGCTGCGGCCCCTGAACAGGGTTCTGGCGGAAAAGCGCCCCTAGCGGCGCGAAGCGAAAGGGAACAATCACAGGCAAAGGCGGGTCGAAGAGAGCGGCGTCCGCATGGCCGGAGACGGGGCTTCCCGGACGGCGAGCGGCGTTACCGCGAGCTACGGCGTCTCCGTTCGGGAAAACCCGCCCCGTCCGGCGCATATCGCCCCGAACAAGAGACTGCCCGAATCCGGCCTCGGAGGGTTTCCTTGGATCACGTTCCCGCCAACTGCGGCGCCAGGGGGGGGGACGACATTCCGCCGCCTATTTTTCGCGGGGAAAGGACAGACCGAGGCAGGCGGCGATAACGAGGAGGGTTCCCGCTTCCAGACAAGCCCAGCCGGGGATGGCCTCTGCCCGGCGGGCGGTCTCGTTGTAGAGCCCTCCGCCATCGGGATAATAATAGCGGGTGAAAAAGGGGTAGCCCAGGGCAAAGGCGGCCAATGCGGCCAGCGCGGTCCATTTGAGCGCCCGCCGCCACAGGCCCGCCCCCGCCGCCAGGGCAAGAAGGATGAGGCCCGAGGCCGCCAGGGGGAAAGCCGGGAGAAAGGATTCCCCAAGCGGCGAACGCCCGGGAAAGGGCAGGACCGCTCCGGCCAGGATCAGGGCGGCGCCCAGAAAGCCCGCCGCGCGATACCGTGTTTTCCGTCCCATATATCACCGCCTTGAGCGCCTGCGCGCCCTGTCCGGATTGTTTCGCGTCACGAAGGAAGACGTCCGCGCATGCAAGCCGGGGCGGACGCTTCGAGGCAAGGGCGCCCGGCCTTACAGACCCGGCAGGCGTCCCTGGACGGGCAGCCCCTTGGCCGCCAGCCGTTCGTCCTCGGGCAGGACCCCCCGGAACGTCATCCTGTGCATGCGGCAGGGACCGTTGGCCTTGATCGCCGCCAGGTGTTCGGCCACGCCGTAGCCCTTGTGGACCGCGAAACCGTAGCCCGGATAGCGGCGGTCGAGCTTTTCCATGAGATGATCGCGAAAGGTCTTGGCCAGAATGGACGCGGCGGACACGCGGGGGTCCAGCAGATCACCGCCCACCAGGGCCTCTTGCGGAACGTCCGCCAGGATCCCGGGCAGATACCGGCGGGGAATGGTCTTGTTCCCGTCGATGCGAAGGGCGCCCGGCGGGAGCTTCAGCCGGGCGGCGGCCCGGGCCATGGCCAGAAGCGAGGCCTGCAGGATGTTGATCCGGTCGATTTCCAGGGGCCAGATCACGCCAAGGGACCAGGACGCGGCCTGGGCTTTTATCATGACGGCAAGGCCGGCCCGTTTCTTCGGGGTGAGCTTCTTGGAATCGGTCAGGCCGGGCAGGTCGTAGGACGCGGGCAGGATGACGGCCGCCGCGACCACGGGACCGGCCAGACAGCCCCTGCCCGCCTCATCTAGACCGGCCAGAAAGCCGGAACCGCCGGAAGCGCCGGAAACGGAAGACGCGGCGGGACCCGCGCGCATGTCGTCAGCGATCGGAGAACCTGCGGTCATGGGCCTGGCTCATATCCCGGAGAAGGGACCGGACGCGCCGGGCGTCCGGAAAGACGGCTGGAAAAAGGGGAGGGCCGCCTTTTCATGAAAGACGTTCCTCCCCTGAAATCGCCATGCCAGGGAGCCGCCGGGCGAACCGCCGCCGCATGCGCCGAATCCCTGAAGCCGGGGTTGGCGAAGGCGCGGACCGCTCAGACGGCGCCCGGGACGGTTTCCCGCCGGGTCCGCACGAATGCGGATTGCGGCGGAACTAGTTGCCCCAGGCGTTTTTGGCGCGGATACGGGCGGCCTTGCCCTTGAGCTTGCGCAGGTAGTAGAGGCGGCTGCGGCGCACGCGGCCCTCGGAAACCACTTCCACGCGCTCGATGAACGGAGAGTGCATGGGGAACACGCGCTCCACGCCCACGCCGTCGGAAACCTTGCGCACGGTGAAGGTGGAGTTGACCGTGCCCCGGCGCACGCGCAAAACCGCGCCCTGGAACATCTGGATGCGCTCTTTCTCGCCCTCGAGAATGCGCAGGAACACCTTGACGGTATCGCCGGCCCGGAACTTGGGCATGTCCAAGCGCATCTGTTCGACTTCAATCTTACGAATAATATCCATGGGTTGCTCCTTATCTCGCCCGAGGCGCTCCGGATGGTCCGGGCCGCCGGAATGTTATGAAAACGCTTTGGACGCGCCGCAGGCTAATACGCGTCGCCCAATATCCTGTCCACCAGAATGCTCGCGGCCGATCGCACCGAAAGGTGGTTGTAGCGGCCAAAGGGTCTCACCGGCGGCAACGTGGCGTCGGCTTGCTCCATGATTTCCGGCGAAAGCCCCGATCCCGTTCCCAGGATCAGAAGCGCGGGACTTTCGGCCAGACGCTCCCGCACGACCCTCACCGGCTCCGCTCCGGCCCATTTGGCGCTGGTGGCCAGAAGCCGGGGCCGGACGCCGCAGGCCTCGGTCACGGCCGCCACGGCCTCATCCAGGGAGCCGGTCACCCGGACCAGGCCCATGGCCTCGGCCCGGTCGGGGTTGCCCTCGCCGCCCGGCCCGCCCGTCCAGTGGGCGAGAAGCCGCGCGGCCAAAGCCTGTTGGTCCGCCAAGGGCGTGACCGCGAAATATCCGCCGAGACCATACGTGCGGGAAACGCGCGCTATATCGTGAATATCAAAGTTTGTCAAAGAAACGGTCCCGGTTTTTCCGGTTTTATCGAGCACCGGACTGTGGACCAGGGCGATGTACAGGTTGCGGCCGAGCCGGGTTCTCGGCAGGGCCCGTAAAAAAGCCGCGTCCTTGTCCGTCAGCCCGGCCGCGGTCAGAAGCTCCGGCCGGACCCGCCAGGTGGTCTCCAGGGAGCGTTCCCGGCGCCAGGCGGCGATGGCCGCATGATCGCCGGACAGGAGGATGTCCGGCGCGCGCAGGCCCTCGTAGTCCTCGGGCCGGGTATAATGCGGATACTCCAGAAGCCCCGCCGAAAAACTCTCCTCGTCGGCGGACTCGTCCTTGCCCATGAACCCCGGGACCAGCCGGGCCACGGCCTCGATGACGCACAGAGCCGCCGCCTCCCCGCCGCTTAGGACGTAATCGCCGATGGAAACAGGCCGCAAGGGGAAAAGCGCGCCAAGACGCGCGTCCATGCCCTCGTACCGGCCGCACAGCAGGGTCATCTCCCCTCCGGCCGCCAGACTTCTGGCCATGTCCTGGGTAAAGGGCGCGCCGCTTGGGGCGAGCTGGACCATGGGCCCGGGCGAGGCGATGGAGGAAAGGGCCGCCCGCAGGGGAGCCAGCTTCATGACCATGCCCGGCCCGCCGCCATAGGGCCGGTCGTCCACGGTGCGATGCCGGTCCGTGGCGAAGTCCCGGGGATTCACGAAGGAAAAGGAGACGAGCCCCTCGGCGGCGGCCTTTTGCATGAGGCCGCACCCCAAGGCGGAGGCGAAATACTCCGGGAACAGGGTGACGATGTGAAAATGCACGGTTTTCCTTGCGGCGCCCGGCGCGCCTGATTCCCTGATCCGGCCCGGCGAATCCGGACGCTTCGGGACCGTTCGAGTCTTTCCGGGCGGTTCCAGCAGTCGGGCGGTCAGCCCTTGGGCCTGGACGACGGCCTTTTCCTGGACGCCCGGGCGCCCGCGCCGACCGCGCCGGGACCTTCCGTCGCGTCCGGTTCCCCGGATTCACCGGATTCACCGGACTCCCCGGACGGCTCGGCGTTGAGCTCAAGCAGCCCCGGCGGCGGGCAGATCACGATGAGCCCGGCCTCAAGATCGATGTCCTCGACGAATTCGGGCACGGCGGGCAAGAGGATCTCCCGTCCGTCCGTGGCGCGTATCAGCCAAAGCTCCTGCCCGGCCTGGTCCAAGACGTCTTCCAGGACGCCCAGGTCTCCGGCGGCGGCCTCAGCCCCGCTCTCCCGCACCCGAAGCCCCATGAGCTCATGGAGAAAGATTTCTTCCTCGGACAAGCGGGGCAGACAGGCGGCGTCCACCTCGACCAGATAACCGCGCAGGGCGTCGGCCGCGTCCCGGTCTTCGACGCCTTCAAGCGTCAAAAGGACGCGGTCCTGATGCGGCCGGAAGGAGAGGACCTTGCGCCAGACGGCCCGGGGCCGCGCGACGCGTCCGGTCCGGCGCGGCTCCTTGGCCGCGCCCCCGGAAGCGGGGGCTTGGGGCCGGGGCGTAAGGCGCACCCGCGAAACGCCGTCGAAAAAGGACGGGGATTCGGCGTGACACAGGATGCAAAGCTCCCCTTTCACGCCGTGCGGCTTGGCGACCTCGCCCACGACGACGTATTTTTCCGCGTTCATGGCCAACTGTGGGATTTCCTGAAAAGTGGACGGTTTTTGGATAAAGGCCAAGCAATCCGCCCGGCGCGCCCGTCCTTTCTCCGGACGAACGCCGGGAGCGCGAGAATTGGCGCCTGAACGCGCGCGGCGGCCGCTTTCGGAGGTCGGCCGCCGCACGCGTGAGAAACGAACGGGCTATCGGCTATTCGAGAATTTCAAGAACGGAACGCTTTTTCGCTTTCGTAGAGGCGGCTCCCAGGATGGTGCGCATGGCCCGGGCTGTGCGTCCTTGCTTGCCGATGACTTTTCCAAGGTCTTCCTTGGCCACCTTGAGTTCAATCACCGAAGTCTGCTCCCCCTCGATCTCCGAGACGGACACTTGATCCGGGTTGTCCACAAGCGATTTGGCGACGTACTCGATCAGGTCTTTCAACATAGGCGCCTCCCATGGTCCCGGCTTCGCCGGGGCTCGTGCCTTCCGCTTCAGCATTCAATTCGCGTTGGTTCCTTCGACTCCGATGGAAGACCAGGCCGGCGCCATCCCCCCCTGGGCGCGCCGGCCGCCAGCCTCGCGGCCGTACGCGAAGAATCCGCCCCCCCGGGAGCGCGGACGCTCCCGCAAGGGTGAAAGACCGAATCCTCGCCGGGCGTTCGGCCCGGCATCCGCGCAACTACAGGCCGGCTTTTTTCAGCAACGACTTCACGGTGTCCGAGGGCTGGGCGCCGCGCTCAAGCCACGTCTTCACCTTATCCGTATCCACCTTTATTTCGGCCGGGTCAACCATGGGGTTGTAATACCCCACGTAATCCAGGGCGCGGCCATCGCGGCGGGTGGCGCTGTCCAAGGCGACGATGCGGTAGAAAGGACGTTTCTTCGAGCCGAGACGGGTCAGCCTGATTTTCATAGCCATGATCGGTTCCCCCTGATCTTTTAGGATAGAGAATTTTTGTCGTTCAATGCGCTGGCGTAACGCGCCGCGCGGGCCATCATTTTTTGCTTTTCTTTTTCTGCGCTTTCTTCTTTTTCCGGGCGGCCCTGATCTCCTTGGCCGACTTGCCGGATTTGGCGCCCTTGGGTCCCTGTCCGGGCATGCCCATGCCCGGGGGCATTCCCATGCCTCCCGGCATGCCGCCCATTCCGGGAGGCATGCCCATGCCGGGCCCGCCTTCCATGTCTTCCGCTCCGGGAAGACCGGCTTTTCCGGCGCCAGGCATGCCTGGCATGCCGGGCATCTTGGGCATGCCGGGCATTCCCGGCATTTTCGGCATCTTGGGCATTTTCGGGCCCTTGCCGCCGCCCATCATCTGCTTCATCATCTTCTGCATCTGGGTGAAATTCTTCAGCAGCTGGCTGACGTCGTTGACCGAGACTCCGCTGCCTTTGGCGATGCGGGCGCGTCTGCTCGTATTGATGATCTTGGGATTGTTGCGCTCCTGCGCGGTCATGGAGCTGATCATGGCCTCCACCCGGGCCATTTCCTTTTCCGGCATCTGCACTTCGCCGAGCTGCTTGCGCAATTGTCCCATGCCCGGGATCATCTTGAGCAGGCCCTCGAGCGATCCGAGCTTTTTCACCCGGCGCATCTGGGTCCGGAAATCCTCCAGGGTGAACTCGGCCTTGCGGAACTTACGCTCCATCTCGGCCGCTTCCTTCTCATCGATGCCCTGCTGGGCCTTTTCGATGAGGGTCAGGATGTCGCCCATGCCCAGGATGCGCGAGGCCGCGCGGTCCGGGTGGAAGATTTCCAGATCCGAAAGTTTTTCGCCCACGCCCACGAGCTTGATGGGCTTGCCGGTCACTTCCTTGATGGAGAGCGCCGCGCCGCCTCTGGCGTCGCCGTCCATCTTGGTCAGGACCACGCCGGTCAGATCCAGGCGCTCGTCGAAGCTTTTGGCCACGGTGACCGCGTCCTGGCCGGTCATGGCGTCGGCCACGAAGAGGATTTCCTGGGGCGAGGTCTTGGCCTTGATGTTGGCCAGCTCCTCCATGAGGGCCTCGTCCACGTGCAGGCGGCCGGCGGTGTCGAAGATGACCGCGTCGAAGCCGTCCTTTTTCGCCTGATCCAGGGCGCTTACGCAGATGTCCACCGGATTCATCGTGGTTTCGGACGGATAGGCCTGGATGTCGAGCTGAGCGGCGAGCTTGCGCAACTGATCGATGGCCGCCGGGCGGTAGACGTCGGCCGGGACCAGCAGGGGCCGCATCTTGAATTCCCGGCGCAATTTCAGGGCCAGCTTGGCCGAGGAGGTCGTCTTGCCCGAGCCCTGCAGGCCCACAAACATGAAGACCGCAGGTTTGCCCTTGAGATTGAGGGCCACGGTTTCGCCGCCGAGAAGCTCCAAAAGCTCGTCGTGGACGATCTTGACCACCTGCTGACCGGGGGTGAGGCTCTTCAGAACCTCCTGGCCGGCGGCCTTTTCGCGGATGCGCTCCACGAAGTCCTTGACCACCTTGAAATTGACGTCGGCCTCAAGCAACGCCAGACGCACTTCCCGCAGGGCGGCCTGGATGTTCTCCTCGGTGAGGCGGGCGTGTCCCCGGATTTTCTTGAAGACGCCGTCAAGGCGATCGGTCAGGCTGTCAAACATGGAGTTCCTTTTGCGCCAAAAAAGTAAAGCCTTTCTTCCTACAGTGAATCCGAAGATTCGTCAAGGCGCAATATCCCAAGACCCCGGTCCGGGCCCACGGCGCAAAGGGCCGGGGAGACGGTCCGGGGTCGCTAAAGCGCGCCTCATGCCATGAATTTCCCGTCCCGTAAAGCGCCGGGTTCCGGGAGCGTCTCTTCCGGGAGACGCGGGCTAGCCCGCGATGGCCCGCTTGAATCCTTCCTCCGAGCGGATGATGACCGCCTCGTCCACGCAAAAGGCCAGCCGGAAATGTCCGGGCAGGCCGAAACCCGTTCCGGGAACCCCCAGGATGCGCTCTTGCGCCAGTCTGTCCACGAAGGCCCCGTCGTCCCCGCCCGGAGCCTTGGGGAAGAAGTAAAAGGCGCCCTGGGGCATGACGAAGGAGTACCCGGCCCTGGTCAGGATATCGGCCATGCGCGCGCGGCGCGCCTCGTAGACTAAAACGTCCACCTGGGCGCCCAGGGCCTTCTCCAGGATGGCCTGGCCGATGGCGGGGGCGTTCACGTAACCCAGGGTGCGGTTGGCGATGGTCAGTCCGGCCATGAGCTCCTCGCGCTCGGGCATGAGCGGGGAAAGGGCCACGAAGCCTATGCGCTCCCCGGCCAGGGACAGATTCTTGGAAAACGAGCTCACCACCAGGGAATAGGGATACAGCGGGAGAACGGACGGAACCTCGCAGCCGTCATAGGCCAGAAAGCGGTAGGGCTCGTCCGCGACCAGGAAGATGGGGCGCTCTCTGCCCGCGCTCTTTTCGGCCAGCATGGCGCACAGGCTGGTCAGCTCCCGCCTGGAATAGATCCGGCCCGTGGGATTGTTGGGCGAATTGATCAGGACGGCCCGGGTCTTTTCCGTGACGGCCGCGGCCAGGGCCTCGACGTCCAGGGAAAAATCCGCATGCGCGGGCACGGGCTTAAGGACGCCGCCGTGGTTGCCCACGTAGGCGCCGTATTCGACGAAATAGGGGGACGGGCACAACAGCTCCTCGCCCGGCTCGAACACGGCCTTGAAAAAGCAGTTGAGTCCGCCCGCCGCGCCGCAGGTCAGAATGACGTCCGAGGCGGCCAGGCTTACGCCCTGCTCCCTGGACAGATGCGCGGCCAGACGCTCGCGCGCCTGGGGATAGCCGGGATTGGGCATGTAGCCGAAGGCGAAGGGACGGTCCGCCGCGCCGGCCAATTCGCGCAGGCTTTCGGCCACCACGGGGGGCGGCGGCAGATCCGGATTGCCCAGGCTGAAATCGCACACCGCGTCCTGGCCGTATTTCTTCTTGAGCTCGATGCCCTTTTCAAACATTTTGCGGATAAAGGCCCCGCCTTCCAGGGATTTTTTCATCTGACCGGTGATCATGCGCATAACGGTTCTCCAACTTCTCATGGCGTTTCGCAAAACGGCAGCATGCCCTATTCCCTTGCGAAAGAAAACCCGGCCCGGAATGAAAAAACGGTTCAGGATGAAAAACCGAACCAGCCGGTTTTCCAGCCTTTTCAGGCCGCCCAGCCGTTGCCCTCAAACGAATGCGTTTCCCCGGCCCTCCCGAGGCGTTCCCCGATAAAATAAAGGTTCCACGCGACCCGGGACCGCTTTATTTCCTTACGCCCGCCCCCTCCCCGGGCCCCAAGAATGGACGCCTCCCGGAACCCCTTGTCCGGCATGGCTTTTTTTGGGGAATGATCGGCTCAAAACGTGGCGCCTGAATATCGCAACATCTAATATCATTGATATTTTTGAATAATTTTTTTTGAGAAAAATCATTTTTTTTCCTTTACGCGCCTCCTTGCTCCGGCGTATGAAGGAATCAATGCCGGGGGCGGTCCCCAGGCAGATGGGCCGCAACCGCAACGGAGGGTAGCTCGCGTTAATCATACCCTGCATAACGGGCGATTGAGCGCCCCCGAAAGATTCGCCTGATCGCGCGCCTGATCCCCCCCCAAGGGTGGGAACCGCCGGATAACCGGCAAAAGCGCGACATACGGCGAATCTTTTTTCCCCCCTCTCCCCGTCATTCGCCTGTTCCCGTCCGCCGTCCCGCCTCCAACACGTTGACAATACGGCCGGAATGCTGCTTTTATGCGGCGTTTGCCTCAAGACGTTCCAGACGGTCCTGACAACCGCGACAAGGAACGGTTCCCGGCATGTTCAACCGCCTCGCTTTCCGCATCGCCGTCCCGGCGGCCGTCCTCTTCCTGGGCCTGGCCGTCTTTCTTTTCGCCCTCGTTCCCGGCGTGGTCTCGAAATCCATCTTTGAACAAAACGATCGCTCCTTGCGCTTTCATTCCGGCGGCCTCAACAACATTCTCAACGAGTCGTTCGAGAAGCTGGCGCGCTCGGGTTTGGAGTCCGATCCCGAGCGGATAGCCGTGGAAAAAGAGGACGCGCTTTTCAAGCTCAAGGACTTCCTTTCGAAGAACGATCTGGGCGGCGTGATACTGGAGGACGGCGCCCCTGCTCCGCTTCTTGAAGTTGGCCAGACCGCGTTCCTTTTGCAGGAAAACAACCCGGACTCACGCGGCGCCTCCTGGCGCGCGGATATCGACGGCGACCCGATCTACGTTCTGCGGATGGATTTCCCCCCATGGAACTGGCGGATCTATCTGACCAGGGACGGCCATGATTCGGCCTATCTCATCCAGAAAATAGAACGCGTCAATCTCCTGGCAGCGGCCGTGGCGGCGCTGGCCCTGGCGGCTCTGGTCTTCTGGGTCAAGCGCACGGCCGTGGGGCCGGTCAAGGCCATCATGGCCCGGACCATCCGGGGGGAGGCGCCCGCCTACGCGGGCATACGCGAATTCGAGGACCTGGGACGGGCCATCGCCGAAATGATGGAACGCATCGCCCAGGGCGAACGCCGCTATCATTCCCTGTACGCCAACGCCCCTGTGGGCATCCTCATCCTGGACGCGGCCGGGCTCATCCAGGACGCCAACCCCCAGGCCCAGGACATCCTGGGCGGAACGCCGCGCGATCTGACCGGCCAGCGGCTCGTTTCCCTCCTCGGCCGGGAAGCCTTCGCGGACGCGCCCGCCGATCTTTCCGCCCTGGCCCCGGGGGGGATCTGGCGCGCCGAAACCCTGCGCGCGACCGGCAAAGGGGAGACGCAGCATCTCGACGTGAAGGCCGTGCGGCTGGGCGACGTCATCCAGTGCGTCCTCGTGGACATCACGGACCGCAAGCGGGTCGAGGAAAAACTTCGCCAGAGCGAAAAAGCCGTTCTCGCCCTTCTGGACGCCTCCCTGGAATCCTGCTTCCTCCTGGACGCGCGCTTCACCATCCTGGCCGTGAACAAGATCGGGGCGGAACGCTTCGGCGCCGAACCCCGGGAACTTGTGGGGAAAAACCTGCGGGCCTTCATGCCGGAGGACGTCTTCAAAAGGCGGCTGCCTTTTTTCGAAGAGAGCATGCGCACGAAAAAACCCGCCAGATTCGAGGACGCCAGAAACGGCCGGCATTTCGACATCGTGATCGCCCCGATCCTGGACGACGACGGCCAGGCGCAACGGGTCGCGCTTTTCGGCAAGGACGTGACGGACAGAAGAAAGGCCATCGAATACCTGACCGAAAGCGAAAAACGCCATCGGGCCATGTTTGAAAACATGAACGAATGCGTGGCCGCCCTGACCACGGCCGACCTGGGGCGAAGCTTCCGGTTCAAGGAGATCAACCGCGCCGCCGAACTGGCCGAACGTCTCGCGCGCAACGATGTCTTCGGGCGTGATTTGCTGGAGGTCTTCCCCGAGGCCGCCCGGACCGGCCTGCTTGAGCGGATCAGGACGGCCTTCGAGACCGGCCGCCCCCAGTCCGTGCCCCTGCACCGGCGTTTCGCCGAGCCCCGAGGAGGCTGGCGCGAGGGCTACCTCTACAAGCTTTCGGGCGACGAGATCGTCTACATCTACAACGACGTCTCGGAACGCAAGGAATCCGACGAGGCCCTGCGGATGAGCGAGGAACGCTTCCGCACCATGGCCGAGTTCACCTATGACTGGGAATACTGGATGTCCCCCGAAGGAGCCTTCGAATACATCTCTCCCTCCTGCAAGCGCATCACGGGGTTCGCGCCCGAGGAATTCATCAGCGACCCCGGACTGCTGGTCAAAATCCTGCACCCCGACTACCGCGAGGTCATGACCCCCTACCTGACCGGGCAGGGCCTTCGGGGAGAATCGGTTTTTTCCACGGATTTCCGCATCATTTCGAAATCCGGCGAGGAGCGCTGGATCGGTCACGTCAGCAGGCCGCTCTTCGGCCCGGGCGGCGCCTTCCTGGGCGCCCGGGTCAGCAACCGGGACATCACCGGCCGCAAGACCATGGAGCGCGAGCTCATCGCGGCCAAGGAGGAGGCCATCAGCGCCAACAAGGCCAAAAGCGCCTTTTTGGCCAACATGAGCCACGAAATCCGCACGCCCATAAGCGGCATCATCGGCGTGACCGAACTCATGCTCGAGGATAACCGCGAGGGGCGGGATCAATACGTGCGCATGGTCAGGGACCAGGCCCAGACCCTGCTGTGCATCATCAACGACATCCTGGACCTGTCCAAGATCGAGGCGGGAAAATTCCGTCTGCGGCTCAAGGATTTCGATCTGTACGAGGCCCTGGAGAACATCGCCGCGCCTTCGCGGGTCATCGCGGATCAAAAGAACCTCAAGTTCACCCTGCACATCGCCCCGGACTGCCCGCGTTACCTGCGGGGCGATCCGGACAGACTCGGGCAGATCCTGCGTAATCTCCTGTCCAACGCCCTGAAATTCACCGAAAAGGGCATGGTCGGCCTGGAGGCGGGCCTCTACTCCTCCCCGGGCGAGCCGGGCGCCCTGGTCTTCAGGGTCCGGGACACGGGCATCGGCATCCCGGCGGACAAGCAACTGACCATCTTCGAAAGCTTCAGCCAGCTCGATTCCGGCCAGTTGAAGGAACAGCGCGGCACGGGCCTGGGGCTTACCATCTCCCGGCAACTGGCCGAACTCATGGGCGGCTCCCTCTGGGTCTCCAGCTTCCCGGGACGCGGCAGCGTCTTTTCCTTCACCGCGCCCTTCGCCCCGGCCAAGACCAAGCCCCCCCGGGAAAACCTCGGCCCGGCGGGGCAGGCGGACAAGACGCAAAACGCGCCGGAGCGCGCCCTGCGCATCCTGTTCGCGGAGGACAATCCGGTCAACCGGCTCTATCTGACGGAATTTCTGGTCCAGGCAGGTCACCAGGTCAAAGCCGTGGCCAACGGGGCCGAGGTCATGGACGCCTTTCGCGAGGCCGCCTTCGACATCGTGCTCATGGACGTGCAGATGCCGGTGATCGACGGCATCGAGGCCACGGCCCGCATCCGCAACGGCGACGTGGCCCACGCCCCGCCGGACATCCCCATCGTGGCGCTGACCGCCTACGCCATGGAAGGGGACAAGGAACGCTTCCTGGCGGCGGGCATGAACGATTACCTCTCCAAGCCCGTGGACATCGAAAAGCTATTCGGCGTCATTGGCAGGCTGACCGCCTTCTCCGGCGAAACGCCGGACGGCGCCGCCCCAGCGCTTCAGGCGCCGTCCCGCTCCGGCGCCCCGGCCCCGGAAACCCTGGCCGTGGTGGACGCCGACCCCATCCTGGCGGAGAACACCGTGCAGTTCACCAGGGAACTCTACCTGCAATTCATCGATATGGCTGAAACGAGTCTGGCCGATCTGGAAAAGGCCCTGGCCGAGGGGGACGCCGAGGCGGCCCGCAAGGCGGCCCGGTACCTGGCCGGCGCCGCCGCCCCGGTCCGGGCCGCGCGCACGGCCGCCCGGGCGCAAGCCCTGCAACAGGCGGCCGCCGCCAAAGACATGGACGGCGCGGCCCGGCTCTTTGCGGACCTGCGCGCCGACGTGGCCCAGGCTTTGGAGGCCGTGGACGCCTTTCCCTTCATGAGCATGATCTAAGGCCCGGGAGAAACGGCCGCGCTCGCCCCGTTTTTACGGTCCCGCCAGCCTCTTCCGTTTTTACAATTTCACGCTTTTTGATTAAAAAGCCGACCCAACAAACAGGGCGATCCGCCCAAAGGAACTCCCATGCGCGCATTCGGCGACGCTTCCGCCAACCACGCCCCCCTCGGCGGCCGCATTCTCGGACTTACGGGGGCCATCGCCACGGAACATTATCTCTCGGCCCAGGCGGGCATGGACATGCTCAAGGCCGGAGGCAACGCCTTCGACGCGGCGGCGGCCGCCGCCCTGACCGAATCCCTGGTCAACCCCCACATGTTCACCCTGGGCGGGGAATGCCCGCTTTTGGCCAAACCCGCCGGAAGCGATCAGGTCTTCGCCGTGAACGGCAACGTCATGGCCCCGGCCGCATGCTCCCTTGAGGCCTACCTTTCCATGGGGCTCAACATGATTCCCCCGCGCGGGGTCATCGCCGCGGGCGCTCCGGCCGCCCCGGGCGCCATCCTGACCATGCTCGAACGCTGGGGCTCCCTGCCCCTGTCCGTGGTGGCGGAACCGGCCCGGGCCCTGGCCGCCGAGGGATTTCCCCTGCACGAAGGCCTTTGCGCCATGCCCAACTACGGGCTCGCCGCCAACGCCCGCCGCTTCGCCGAGACCTGGCCCGCCACGGCCGCCCTCTATCTCGACGCGGACGGGCAGACGCCGCTGGCGGGCGCGGCCGTCAAGAACCCGGACTACGCCTGTCTGCTCGAGGAAATGGCCGCCCGGGCGAGAAAGGCCGGGGACGGACCGGCGGGAATTCGGGCCGCCTCGGAGTTCTTCTACAAGGGCGAGCCGTCCGCCATCATCGGCGCATTCAGCCGCGAGCGCGGCGGATTTCTCACCCGCCGGGACATGGAAACCTTTTTCACCAAGATCGAGGAACCCTGCTCCATCGATTTCCGGGGCGCCCGGGTCCACAAATGCGGTCCCTGGTCCCAGGGACCGGTCTTCCTGCAGATCCTGCGCATCCTGGACCGGTTCGACATCGGGGCCATGGATCCGGCCGGAGCGGCGTACCTGCATCTGTGGATCGAGGCGGCCAAGCTGGCCTTCGCCGACCGGGAGCAGTACTACGCCGACCCGGACGCCACGGCCCCGCCCATGGACGCCCTTCTTGGCGAGGACTACGCCGCCTTACGGGCGGGACTGATCGACCAGGGACGGGCCAGCCTCTCCCTGCGGCCGGGAGACCCGGTCCGGGGCCGGGCCCTTTTGCCGGAAGAAGAGATCGCCGCCTTGTCGGACTGGGGCCATGGCACGGTGCACGTGGCGGCGGCGGACAAATGGGGAAACCTGGCGGCCCTGACCCCAAGCGGCGGCTGGATTTCCGGAAACGAGGTCATGCCCGGCCTGGGCGTCGCCCTGACCACCAGGCTGCAAACCTTCTACCTGGACCCGCGCCACAAAAACGCCCCCGCCCCCGGCAAGCGCCCCCGCACCACCCTGAGCCCCTCCCTTGCGGTCATCAAGGGCCAGAGCGGCGGGCCCGGCTGGGAAATGGCCTTCGGCACCATGGGCGGCGACCAGCAGGACCAATGGACCAGCCAGTTTCTGCTGAACATGCTGGTCTTCGGCATGACGGCCCAGGAGGCCATCGAGGCGCCGAAAGTCACCTCCGACCATTTTCCGAACTCGTTCTATCCCCATGAGGCCAGTCCGGGCCGGGTCAAGGCCGAGGAACGCCTGGCTCCGGCCGTCATCGACGAGCTTTCGCGGCTGGGTCATGCCGTGTCCGTGGAAGGCCCCTGGTCGGCGGGCTTCATCTGCGCGGCCCTGCGCCACGGCGCCGGGACCCTTGAGGCGGCCTGCGATCCCAGGGGAAACGCGGCCAGGGTCTTCCCGGCGGCGGCCATGGCCCGGTAGCCCCCCTCCGGCGCTGGACAACGGCGCCGGGAAGGCGTGACGAAGCGGTTTTATCCCATCGGAACAGCCGCCCGGAAGGGGTCCGGACGGCGGCAACCCTGTTAACGCGCGCAAGGATGGACAGTATGGGAAGTTTGACGAGAGCCGTTCGCATGATCGACTCGACAAACTTGTTTGTAGGCAAACTGGCGGGCTGGCTGGCCCTGCTCATGGTGGCGGTGGTGACCGTGGACGTCATCATGCGCTACCTGTTCAACATTTCCTTCGTCTTCGTGCAGGAGCTCGAATGGCACATGTTCGGCGTCCTGTTCCTGCTCGGCGCGGGCTATACGCTGCTCATCGACGGCCACGTGCGGGTGGACCTTTTCTATCAGCGCTTCACCCAAAAGACCCAGGCCTGGATCAACCTGATCGGCGTCGTCTTTTTCCTCATTCCCGGCTGTCTCATGGTCCTCGACACCTCCTGGAATTTCTTCCACCAGTCCTTCATGATGGGCGAGGGTTCGCCCGATCCGGGCGGCATCCCGGCCCGCTACGTCCTGAAGGCCTTCATTCCCCTGGGGTTCATCCTCCTCATTCTCCAGGGCGTCTCCATGGGGATCAAAAGCTGGTGCATCATCAAAGGCCAACCGATTGAGAACATCGCCGCGAAGGGCGAGGAGGGCGCCCGGTCATGATGGAAGCCCTGCCAGCAATCATGTTTCTCGTACTGACCGTCCTGCTCATGGCCGGTTTTCCCGTGGCCTTCACCCTGCTCGGCACCTCCCTGGTCTTCGGACTGATCGGGTTCGGCTGGGACTTCTTCAACCTGTTGCCCATGCGCATCTGGGGCACCATGACCAATTTCACCCTGGTCGCCGTGCCCTTATTCATCTTCATGGGCGTGATGCTCGAACGCTCGGGCCTGGCCGAGGATCTCCTGGAGACCATGGCCCTTCTCTTCGGCCGCATGTGCGGCGGGCTGGCCGTATCCGTGGTCATCGTGGGCATGCTGCTCGGCGCCTCCACCGGCATCGTGGGCGCCACGGTGGTGACCATGGGGCTTTTGTCCCTGCCCACCATGCTGCGCCGGGGCTACCAGCCCGAGCTGGCCACCGGGGTCATCTCCGCCTCGGGCACGCTCGGTCAGATCATCCCGCCAAGCATCGTCCTGGTCCTTCTGGGCGACATCGTGGGCGTGTCCGTGGGCGATCTTTTCATGGGCGCGGTCCTTCCCGGCATGCTCCTGGTCGGGCTCTACATCATCTACATTCTCATCTACTCCAACCTGCGCAAGGAATGCGCCCCGCTCATTCCCGACGCGGAGTGGAAGGAAGTGCTGCGTCAGGGGCTCTTCAAAAGGGTGCTCAAGGCCCTGGCTCCGCCGGTCACGCTCATGGTGGCGGTGCTGGGCTCCATTTTCGCGGGCGTGGCCTCGCCCACCGAGGCGGCGGCCGTGGGCGCCTCGGGCGCCATCCTCCTGGCCGTCCTGAACAGGCGCCTGACCTACGCCAGGCTCAAGGATACCATGATGACCACCATGGTCCTCACCTCCATGGTCTTCATCATCCTGGTGGGCGCGGGCGCCTTCGGCCTGGTCTTTCGGGGGCTTGGCGGCGACCAGCTCATCCGGGGCTTTTTGCAGAGCCTGCATCTCAATAAATGGGCGGTGCTGGCCATCGTCATGGGGCTCATCTTCGTCATCGGCTTCTTCCTTGACTTCATCGAGATCACCTTCATCCACATCCCGGTGCTGGCCCCCATCATGGCGGATTTCGGCTTCGACCCCCTGTGGTTCTCCATCCTGTTCGCGGTGAACCTGCAGACCTCGTTCATGACCCCGCCGTTCGGGTTTTCGCTCTTCTATTTAAAGGGCGTGGCCCCGCCGGAGATACAAACCGGGCATATCTATCGGGGGATCGTGCCCTTTGTGCTCTTGCAGATATTGGGTTTGCTCCTGGTCATCTTCATTCCCGCGCTGGCCACCTGGCTGCCGCGGGTGGTCTTCGGCGATTAGCCCCAGCGTCCGCAAGAGAAAAGGCCCCGCCGGGAAACCGGCGGGGCCTTTTCTTTCAGGGAAAACCGGCGCTAGACCAGGCTCGCGCAATCGATGATGGAGTTCCAGTAGGTTTTTTCCGCCACACAGCCCCAGGCGCCCCACTGCTTCTTGAAGGCGTTGTAGTTGTCCGCCACCTTGCGGGCGATGGGGGTCTTGTTGGCCTCCTCCTCCACGGTCTCCTCGGCCAGCTTGCGCAGCTGGGCCAAGACTTCGGGCGGGAACTCGGTAAGCTTCACCTTGTGCTTTTCGACAAGCTCACGCAGGGCCGCGCCGTTTTGGGCCTCGAACTGACATAGGCTCCACATGTTGACCTCGGCGCAGGCCGCGTCCACGATGGCCTTCAAATCGGGCGGCAACGCCTCCAGCTTCTGCTTGTTGAAAATGACCTCCAAACAGGAGCCCGGCTCGTGCCAGCCCGGATAGTAGTAGTATTTGGCCGCCTGGTGAAAGCCCATGCGCAGATCGTGCAAGGGGCCCACCCATTCGGTGGAGTCGATCACCCCGCGCTCCAGGGAGGTGAAGATCTCGCCGCCGGGCAGAAGGACCACCGTGCCGCCCGCCTTGGAGAGCACCTTGCCCCCAAGACCCGGAATGCGCATCTTGAGGCCATTGAAATCTTCGATGGATTTGATTTCCTTATTGAACCAGCCGCCCATCTGCACGCCGGTATTGCCCTGGGGCCGGGGCACCAGATTGAAGGGCGCGTAGACCTCTTCCCAGAGTTTCAGGCCGTCGCCCGCGTAGAACCAGGCGTTGAGCCCCTGGGGGTTGAGACCGAAGGGCACGGAGGCGAACCACTGCACGGCCGGTTCCTTGCCCGCCCAGTAATAGGCGGCCGCCGAACCGCATTCCACCGTGCCGGAGGAAACCGCGTCGAACACGCCAAGCGCGGGCACCAGCTCGCCCGCGGCGTAGACCTGGATCTTGAGGCGGCCGTTGCTCATCTCCTCGATGCGCTTGGCCAGCCGTTCGGCCCCGTCCTGCAGGATGGGCATCTTGGGCGGCCAGGTGGTCACCATTTTCCAGTTGAACGTATCCTGGGCCATGGCGGCGGGCGCGGCCGAAACCGCCACGGACGCGGCTGCGCCCACGGCCGCCGATTTCAAGAATTCTCTGCGTTTCATCATTCCTCCTCGGATGGTTGAAAAAGCCGTCCCCCCGGCGGCGCGTCGACCAGGGAAAAATGCATGAGGGCGCCGTGAAAAGCAAGAGAGCGGCAGAAAAAACGGCTATTTACGGCGTGGGGAGAACCCTTCGAGTCCAGGCAGGGTCAATTCCTTGGGACGGCGCCGCCTGGCCCGCATCTTTTCCACGGTCCTGGGCCGCACCCCGAACCGGCAAAGCCACAAGGCGCACGTCTCCCTGGCGCCGCATTCCCGCACGGCCTTGCGGTCGTTATGGGCGCAGCGCATGCAGCATCGCCGGATGACGCGCAACGGGCGCGCGGGCGCAACCGCCTCGTCCCGTCCGTGTTCCGGCGCCTCGGGCTCGCGCTCGTCGCGCTCGGCCCGGCCCATGCGATAGAGAAAAAAGGGGCAGGAGAGGTCCCGGCATTCCCGGACGAGCCCCGGACTTCCGCCCATGCAATCCAGGCAGAACAGCCGGATGCGCTTGAGGGGACTCAAGGTCTTGTCGTCGTAATCATGCCGGGCGCTCATGGCCGAGGTTCTTATCAGGCTTGGCCGGAAAACGAAACCTGGCGGCGGGCGGCGCGGGAAATATTTCCCCTACCGTCCCGGGGCGAACGCCCCCAAGACGCCGCGCCCGGCCAAAACGGCCTCCACGGGCGTGGGCGCATCGAGCGTCCCGATGGCCTCCCCGCGCAGCATGGCCGCGTAGGCCGCGTCGTAATCCGCGCCGGTCAGATGGGTGAGCGCCAGCCAGAAGGCGTCGTAGTTGGCTGGGGCGATCTGGTTCCCGTTGCCGGCGTCAGCGTCGTAGAAGCGGGCGAAATGCTCCCGCGCGGCCGGGACGCGCAGAAGGTCCGCCGCGAAGGCCGTCCAGTCGATGGCGCCCTCCCGGGCAAGCCCGTAAGCCTCGGCCAGGGAATATTCCAGCTTCCAGGCCGGACTGGCGGCGGACGGCTGGCCGGACGCTTGGCCGGAGGTCTGGGCCGCGAGGTCGAGGATATACGTGGAGACATCCAGGATGGCGCCCGTTTTTTCATCAAAGACGAATTTCTTGTAGGCGGGATTGTTCCCGTAGGCCGGTGAGACCGAGGGCATGACGAACATTTCCGTCAGGACCTCGCCCGAGGGCGCCGTGACGAACCTGAAATCATCCCTGTGGATATGGCCCGCGAATTCCGCCGCGATGTCTCCCGCGTGGGCGGCGCTTTGGTCGATGAGCGCCTGATTGAACGGGGCCTTGAGAAATGTCACGGCCTTGACGTCTTCCGGACTCCTGGCCCTGGTGATGGTCTGGTAGGCGTCCACGCCCAGGGGGATGTGGCTGACCAGCCAGACCTTCTCATGATTGGCCGTTGCGCGGGAAAGCTCGTCCGCGAGCCAGCGAAGCTGGACATCCCCGGCCTCGTCCCCGCCCTGGCGGCTGGCGCTCATAAGCGGGGCGTTCAGGACCACCAGCCGAAGCCCCGGGGTTCCTTCCGGGGTCAGGCTGTAATAGCCGCCCTCGGGATAGGTGGAGGAAAACGCGGCGGAATCCTCCGGGTCCTCGATCCAGTACCGGTCGAAGATCGCCCCGGAGTCGCGCAGAAAGGCGCCGCCCGGCTTAACCTGGTAGTCCCCGGACAGGCTGTCGTTGTTGCCGATGGCGAAGTAGACGGGATCATTGGGGAAGCGGGCGGCGGTCTCCCGGGCTGCGAACTCCACCGTCTTGGCGGCGAAGGCGCGCAGGCCTTCCGGCGAATCGTCCCCCGTGGCGGCGGCGTATCTTTCCCTGAATTTGTGGGTCAAAAGATCGCCGGTCATCATGACGAAGGAGACCTCCCCGGCATGAGGGGCCATGTCGTCGAGCAGCGACTTGAAAAGCGGATAGTTGGCGTTTTCCCCGTAGCCGGAAGGCGCGGTGATCGTTGATCCGGCGAAGATGCCCTCCCATTGTTCGGATGGCGCCTGAATCAGGGCCTTCACCAGGGAGGGATCGAAAAAGGGATCGAAATGCAGGTCCGTGAAGGCGAGGAAGGCGCCGCTCTCCTGCGGCGCGCCGGTTACCCGCGTGTCGGCGTCCATACGCGCTCCTCTTTCGCCGCCCGTCGCGAAAGTAAAGAAGCAAGGGGGCGGGGCGTCAAGAAATGGTGGCGACATTTTCCTCCGGTTCCGGTATGCTCGCAAGGAACCCAAGGGAAGGACAACACGCCATGAGGAAAATCCGCCTGACCTCGGGCATGCGCTTCATCGATGAAAACCAGTTCGAGAGCGGCGAGGACCACGGCGGCCACGCCGACAGACTCGGGGAAATCATCGCGTCGCTCCCGGTTTTCAGCATGCTCGACAAGGACCAGATCAAGGAACTCATGCCGCTGGTCCACTTGAACAAATACGAGCAGGGACGCTATCTCATCAAGGAAAACCAGGCGCCCAGAATGCTCTATTTTCTCATCAGCGGCCACGTTACGATAATAAAGAACAACGTCAAGCTCGGAGAACTGCGCCGCACGGGCGACATCTTCGGCGAGATGAGCTTCATCGACGAGAAAGTCCGCAGCGCCTCGGTCCAGGCGAAAAAGGAGACGCTGTGCCTGGAAATCGATATGCGCGGGGTGGATCTGGCGGGCATGGACCGGCACGCGCCCTTTTTTGCGGTCATCTACCGGGCGTTCTCCGAGATCCTGGCCCTGCGGCTGCGCAAGATGAACGATGAGCTCATTTATCTGCGCTCGGAACTGACCAGGGCCCGGGCCGAGAACAAACGGTGAACCCGCCGCTTCCCCCGCTTCCCCCGCTTCTCCGGCGTCCCCGGCGCCCCCATTGTCTTGACGGACGCGCTGCGGTAAACGGAATAAAATCGCCATGACGAACAGGCCCGCGGCCCAGGGAGCGCGCATGACCACGGAGCGGCCCAAAATTCTCATCGTCGACGATTCGACGGCCAATATCCAGGTGCTCAACGTCATCCTGCAGGATGAATACGCCATTTTCTTCGCGGAGACGGGCCGGCGGGCCCTGGCGATCGCCAAGGCCGAGCGGCCGGACATCATTCTGCTCGACGTGATGATGCCGGAAATGGACGGGTACGAAACCTGCGCCCGCCTCAAGGCCGACCCCGACGCCCGCGACATCCCCGTCATTTTCATTTCCGCCCTGGCCGAGGACGAGGACGAGTCCAGGGGCTTCATGGCGGGCGCGGTGGACTATATCGCCAAGCCGCTGCGCGTGCACACCATCAAGGCCAGAATCCGGACCCACATAGAGCTGCGCAGGCATCAGACCGATCTGGAGCGGCTCGTCGCCGAACGCGCCAGCGACCTGACCAAGGCCTATGAAAGCCTGAAGGTCATGGAAAGGACGAAGACCAACCTTCTCAGCTCCGTGTCCCACGAACTGCGTACGCCGCTGACCTCCCTCATGGGCTTCGTCCAGATGGCGGGGAAAAAGCTGGAATCGGCCCTGGCCCCCGTCATCAGGCGCTCGGGCGACGAAAACGCCCTGGAAGCGCTCGGCCGCATCAAGGACAATCTCGCCGTGGCCCAGGAGGAAGGCCGCCGGCTGACCCGTCTGGTGGACGACGTGATGGATCTTTTGAGCCTGGTTTCCGGGACCATGGAATTCGTCCCCGTCAAAATCAGGATCAAAACCCTGGTGGAGGAGGCGCTGCGTCAGGTGGAGCGGGAGTTCTTGCGCAAGGGCGCGCGTCTTGACATCCGTATCCCCGAAACCCCGCTCATGGTCATGGGCGATGAGGACCGGCTGGCCCAGGTCCTGACCCAACTTCTCTTGAACGGAGCGAAATTTGCGGGAAAGGGCCAGGTGCGCCTTGTGGCGGGAGAAAACGCGGACCAGGTCTTCATCACCGTGACCGACGACGGGCCGGGCATCGCCCCGGAGCATCACGAACTCGTTTTCGAACAATTCAGCCAACTGGGCGACGTCTTGACCGGAAAGCCCCAGGGCCTGGGGCTCGGGCTTTCCATAAGCCGGGAGATCGTCGCCCTGCACGGCGGGTCCATAAGCCTTGAGAGCCTTCCGGGCCAGGGCAGCGCCTTCACCCTGACCCTGCCCAAAGCCGCGGACTGATTGCGCCTGCCGCAAGGCCCGCACGCCCGGACCCTCCGGCGAAAACGCCGTTCCATACGCCGTGCGGCCCGCGATAGGCAAACCCGCTAGGCCGCTTCGGCCTGCCCCATCTCCTGACGCGCTTTCGAAATGTCGATGATCTCGTCCGTGGAAAAGACCTTGTCCACGTCGAGCACGAGAATGAACCGGCCCTCGTGCTTGCCGATGCCCTTCAGATACTCCGTGGACACGGCCGCGCCCATGCGCGGAGCGGGGTCGATCTTGGACGCTTCAAGCTCCAGCACCTCGCGCACGGAGTCGGCGATGGCCCCGATGGCGGTCACGCCTTCGCCCTGCTTGATCTCCATGATCACGATGCGCGTGTTGAGGGTGCGCTCGCCTCGCGGCATGCCGAACTTGAGCCGCAGATCGATGACGGGCACGGCCGCGCCGCGCACGTTGACCACGCCGGCCATGTAGTCCGGGGTCTGGGGAATGCGGGTGATGTCGGTCATGTCCAGGATTTCCCGGACCGAATAAATATCCATGGCGAAGAAATCTCCGCCCAGGGTCAGCGTCAGCAGACGTTCCGTGCCGTCGTTTTTCATAGCGCTCATAAGGCCTCTCCGCTATCCGGCGCCCCTTCGGCGCGGCCGGGCTGTGTGATGCTCTTGCCTTGAAATGTATCCTTTTCTTCCGCCGTGTAAAGAGCTTCAACGACATGACCTTCCCGGACAAGCCTCCCCGATCTAGGCGTCCAGCTTGAAAAAGCCGATGATGGTCTTCAGCTGTTCCGCCTGAGAGGCCAGTTCCTCCGCCGTCGAGGCCAGTTCTTCCGAAGCGGCCGCGTTCTGCTGGATGACCTGGTCGAGCTGTTGCAGGGCCTTGTTGACCTGGGCGGCGCCGGAGCTCTGCTCCACGCAGGCCGCCGCGATCTCCTGCACGAGATCCGCCGTGTTCTGGATATCCGGCACGAGCCGGTCCAAAAGCCCCCCCGCCTCCTCGGCCACGTCCGTGCTCGAGGAGGAAAGCTGCGTGATCTCGGCGGCGGCCGCCTGACTGCGCTCGGCCAGCTTGCGCACCTCCGAGGCCACCACGGCGAACCCCTTGCCGTGATCCCCGGCCCGGGCGGCCTCCACGGCCGCGTTCAGGGCCAGGAGATCCGTCTGCCGGGCGATTTCCTCGATGATGCCGATTTTTCCGGCGATCTCCTTCATGGCGGCCACGGTCTTGGCCACCGCTTCCCCGGAACGCTTGGCGTCCTTGGCCGCCTTCACGGCGATGGATTCGGTCTGCCGTGCGTTGTCCGCGTTCTGGCTGATGCTGGAAGCCATCTCCTCCATGGCCGAGGAGGATTCCTCCACGGCCGAAGCCTGCTGGGAGGCGCCTTCGGAAAGGGATTCCGAGGAGGAGCTCATCTGCTCGCTGCCGGACAGGACGCTTTCCGCCCCTTCACGCACCTCCTCAACGACCTCGGAGAGCCGGGAGAGCATTTCGTGCAGCGAACGCATGAGCGCGTCCCGGCTCGACCGCTGGTCGACCTTGACCCGCAGGTCGCCCCCGGCCAGGCTGGAGGCGATGTTGGTCACCCGGGTTTCCGCCGCGATGAGCGAGGCGATGGCCCGCATCAGGGCGTCCTTGTCCGAACGCGGCCGCACGGCGGCGTCGAGGTCTCCCGCGGCCAGAAGATCGGCCGCCCGGGCCGCCTCCCGCTCCGCCTCCACCAGACGTCCCAGGGATTTCAGCAGATCGTCCCGGTCCGAACGCGGCTTGGGCGAAACATCCAGATCGCCGATGGCCAGTTTGGCCATGGTTTGCGCCACGGCTGTCTCGGCGGCCGCCATGTCGCGCATGGCCGCATACACGCTGCCCGGCCTGGCCTCCCTTTCTCCGGCGGCCTGGGAATCGCCCACGGCGAGACGGGCGGCCAGACCGGCCAGCTCGCCCGGTTCGGCCCCCAGGGCGTTGGTGATGGACCGGGCGAAGAAAAAGCCCGCCGCCACCACCAGAACCGTCAGGGCGAGCGATGTCCACACGACGATCCAGATGATGGTCTTGACCCGGGCGTCCAGTTCCGCCCGTTTTTCCATGACCGCCTTGTCGATTCCGTCCATCATCACGCCCATGCCGATGACCCAGCCCCAGGGCTTGAACAGCTTCACATAGGAAAGCTTGGGCAGGCTGACGTTCTCGCCGGGCTTTTCCCACATGTAGTCCACGAACCCCTCGCCCTTGGCCTTAGAGATCGCGACGAACTCCTTGAAATGGTATTTCCCGCTCGCGTCCTGCACGCCCGAGACATCCTGTCCCACGAGGTCCGGCTTGACCGGATGCATGAGCATCTTGTGCTCGAGATCGTTGATCCAGAAATAATTGCCGTCCGCAAGGCGCATGGAGGAAACCTGGGCAAGGGCCTCGGTCTTCATCTGGGCGGTTATGTCCTCGATCCAGGCGCCGGAGCCGAAAAGCCAGCCCAGTTCGGGCACGAGCTTCACATAGGAAATCTTGGGCTTGGGCTCCTTCTCTCCCGGCTTGGCCCAGGAATAGGCCACGGCCCCCTCGCCCTTCTCCTTTCCGGCCACGGCCATTTCATGAAAAAGCCGGACCCCGTTCGGGTCCTTGTAGTCGTCCAGATTCTTGCCGTTGAGGGCGGGACTGGTGGGATGCATGATCATGACCGGCGTCAGGTCGTTGATCCAGACGTAGTTGTTCCCGTCGTAGCGCAGGCCGTTCACCAGCGCCCTGATCCCGTCCTGAAGCGCCTGCTCGCTCATGACGCCCCTGTTCTCGAGGTAATAGGCCCTGGACAAGGACGCCGCGCCCTCCACCACGCGTTTCAAGTCGAGAACGGTCTGGCGCTTGAGACCGTCCACATCCTGAGAGCGCTTATAGAAGGAATCCACCACGCTGTAGGCCATGTCCACAAGGTCCTTCAGCCGTTCCTTCTGACTTTCGGTCATCTCTTGACGGAACTGGGCGATTTCCCGTTCCGAGTGCGCCGTAAGCTGCCAGATAAAGAGCGCCGCCAGGATGGCTATGGTCGCGAACACCACGCAGATGTTGAAGGCGTTGAATTTGGCGCCAAGCTTCATAAGCCCGCTCCTTTGCTCGTGGAAGAAACGTCTTGTCTGGACGAAGGCCCAGGATGCTCCGGCCCATACATGCCATACCAAACAAATAGGATTTTTGACAAGATGGCCGTTTTGTTTCGATTACGGACGAAAAAAGGGACCCCGAGGGGTCCCTTTCGAGCGCGGGAGGATGCGCTGGGCGTTACAGTCCGATGGTCTTCTTCAGATAGTCGAAATCGATGTTGGCGCTGACGAGCTGGGCGCCCTGCTGAATCTTGATCACGTCGCGCAGCTTGTGGCGCATGAGCAGCGCCTCCATCTTCTTGGCCACGGAATAGGTGTCGTCGCGCACCACGATGATGGGAATCTCCAGCACCTCGGAACGGGTCAGGATGATGTCGTTGGGGTAAAGATTGCCGGTCAGGACCAGGCAGGGGCTGTCGCCCTCCAGGGCCACAAGCTGCACGTCCGAGCGGTCGCCGCCCACGATGATGGCGGAATTCTTGTGCTTGCGGAAGTGGGTCATGAAATTTTCCACCTGCATGGTGCCGATGAGAAAACTCTCCACGATGCGGTCGGCCTTCTGGTGGGCGGAGATGACCTTGCCGCCCAGGCGGTCGGCCAGGTCCGAGACCTTGATGGCGCCCATGAGGGGATCCTTGGGGATGACGCCGAGCACCTTGACCCCGGAACGTTCCAGAAAGGGCGCGATGAGGGACCGGGTCTCGTCCATGAAGGTGGGGGCGATGTCGTTCAGGATGACGCCGGCCAGATTGTCGCCCAGGGCTTCCTTCAGCACCAGCAGGTAGTCGTAATTGAGCTCCTTCACGTACCGGTCGATGATCACGGCCTTGAGCCCGAGCTCCCGCACAACCCGGATGCCGTCCGTGCCGCAGTATTTGCCGGAATACATGCCGCCGGAGCCCGCCACCACCGTGACCTGGTGGGCGGCGGCCACCTTTTCATAGGCCGCGCGGATATCGCCCATGAGGTCGCCGCACTGGCCGCTGAAGGCCTTGATCTTGAAATCGTGGGTGACCACCACCGGGGTCAGGGTCTCCGGCTCCTCGCCGGTCTTGAGGAGGCGCTGGACGAAATAGGCGTCCTCGTCCCACATCTTGCCGTCGATCTCCTTGGGCATGGCGCCCACGGGCTTCAGATAGCCCACGGAAAATCCTTCCTTGCGCAGGCGCAGCCCCAGCCCCATAACCACCATGTTCTTGCCGGAGTAGCCTGAGGTCGACCCCACGTAAATCCCCGCCATACCTGTTCCTCCTCGCTCTTGCGCAGTCCGGCGACGGCCGGATCACCCCTTTTTTGTTCCGCCGAGGCCGAAGCGGCAATCCCCGATGACGGCCCCATGCTCCCCGGCCAGCACCGGATAAAACCGCGCCTCGTCAATGTCCGGAAAATCCAGGGCCAGTTGGGACATGGTCATGATGATGTCCTCGATGGCCCGAAGGTCCGCCGGCGGTCTTCCCTCATTTCCGCGCAACAGCGCGAATCCGCGTATTTCCCGGACCATCTCCTGGGCGTCGCCGAGGGTCAGGGGGGCCAGACGGAAGGACGCGTCCGGGAATTCCTCTCCATAAATGCCGCCTAAGCCGAAGAGAATCAAGGGGCCAAAGCGCGGATCGCGGGAAAAGCCCGTCATGGTCGCCACCGCGTTCGCAGGCGCGGCGGCGGTCACCAGGCAGCCCGGCGCCGCGCCGTCCGGCATAAGCGCCGATGCGGCCGTCAGCCGCGAAAACGCCTGGCGCGTCTGTTCCTCCCCGTCAAGCGCCGGCTCCCCGGTTTGGAGAGGGACGTCCGGCGCATCGGGACGGACGGCGCGCAAGGCGACGGGATAGCCGATCTTCCGGGCGGCCGCCGCGGCCTCGTCCGCGCTTTTCACGAGAACGGACTCCAGCATGGGCAGGCCGTAGGCGGCCAGCACGTCCCTGGCTTCGTGTCCGGAGGCCTCGCAAAGCCCCCTGGACCGGGCGGCCTCGAAAACGAGCGAGGCCTTGCGCAAATCCCGCAGCCAGCACACTTCGGCCGAGGGCGGCTTGTCCCGGAACCGGGCGTAGCCGAACATGGCCTCCAGGGCGCGAACCGCCTCCCAGGCGGACGCGAAACAGGTGATTCCGGCCTGTTCGAGCGCGCCCGCGCCCGGGCCGTCCCCTTCCCCATCCGCCAGGCAGGCCAGGACGGGTTTCCGGCGCGCCGTCCCCCGGGCCGCTTCCAAGGCGGACGGGTCGCAGCGCTCCAGGGTTTTCGACGTCACGGCGAGCAGAACGCTCTGGACGCGCTCATCCCCGAGGGCGGCCGCCAGCATGTCCGGAAGCCCGCCGCCAGCGGGAGAATGAAGGGAAACGGACTGAAACGCCGACGCCTCGAGAGCCTCTTCAGCCGGAACGCGGCTGGCCGGAGCGTCCGCCGCCAGTCCCAGGCCCAGGCCCAGGGGCAGGGGCTGTCCGCAAAAGGCCCGGGAAAAACCGAACAGTTCTTCAGGCGTCCCGGCCATGACCAGACCGCATTGACGAAAGGCGGCCTGGCGGGCCAGATCGGGGGCGGACGCCTGTTCCGGTCCGGCGCACAGGGCGATCACCGGTTTTTTCAGACCCGCCCTGAACGCCTGGCGCATGAAGGCGCGGCCGTCGCGGATCTCTTCCAGACAGGCCAGAATGACCCGGGTTTGTTCGTCCAGCCCCAGGTATTCCAGAAGATCGGCCTGATCGATCCCAGCCATGCTTCCAAGTCCCGCCCATTTGGAAATCCCCACGCCCGAAGACCGGGCCATCGCAAGCAGGATCGAGCCCATGTCCGCCGACTGGAAAAAAAGAGCCGCGCCGCCCGGCTGCGGCGGCGTCCCGGACAGGCCGGCGCACAGGCCCAGGGCGGGGTTCCCCGCGCCCAAGCTGTCCGGTCCGAGCAGCAGGATGTTTTTCTCCCGGAGAAATTTGACGAGCCGCTCATCGAGGACGTATCCTTGCGGCGCGTCATCCTTCCCCATCTTGAGCGCGACGACAGCCCGTGCGGGGAGGGCGGCCAACTGGTTGAGGGCCGTCGGCATATCCCCGGCAGGAAGGCGGACAAGCGCCAGATCGAGCGGACCCGTGATTTCGCGGACATCCCGCGAGAAGGGCATTCCAGGGATTCCGTCTTCGGACGGACCGGCGGGAATTATTTTCCCCGTATATCCGGCGTGAAGAAGACCGGCGAGCGCGGCGTCTCCCGGCTTTCCGGGAGAGTCCGAGGCGTCCATCACGGCCACCGTTTCCGGCTGGAAGATGGCGTCCAGCTCCCTGAAATCTTCCATATTTTTATTGGAGCATTGAAGATGTTGGAATATTTAAAAATGCTGCAGTCCGATATTCACTATGAGTTTTCGGAAGTCAAGTTCTTAATGACGGCCTTGACCCACAGTTCCTACGCCAATGAAACCGGCGCGCCAAACGGCCACAATGAGCGATTGGAGTTTCTCGGAGACGCGGTGCTTGAGCTTTGCGTGTCCGAGGAGCTGTTTCGCCGGTTTCCGGAAGCGCCTGAAGGCATGCTGACCCAGCTTCGTTCACGCCTTGTGAGCGAACCGAGCCTGGCGGCCGCCGCCCGGGGACTGCGGCTTGACCGGTGCGTGCTTCTGGGAAAAGGCGAAGAAAACCAAGGAGGACGTGAACGGGGATCGCTTCTAAGCGACGTGCTGGAAGCCGTGCTCGGGGCCGTGTATCTTGATGGGGGCTACGTTGCGGCCCAGACCGCCGTGCGCCGCATTTTCCGCGACGCGTGGCCGAGCGAGCCGGTGGCGCCGAAAATCAAGGATTATAAAAGCAGGCTCCAGGAACTGACCCAGCGGACCTTCAAGAGCCGCCCCGTCTATTCCCTTGCCCGGAGCTTCGGACCGGAGCACGAGAAGCAGTTCGAAGTGCTTTTGACCCTGCCCGAAGGGGAAACCGTCTCAGCCACGGGGGCCAGCGTCAAAAAAGCCGAACAAAAGGCCGCCAGAAAGGCGCTTGAACTGTTGCGCCGCCCGGACGACGAATAATCCCGGAATTCGCTCGCGCGGGATTCGCGCGATATGCGCGGGGAGGGATTGTTCCGCTTCCCGGGGCCGGGGCCGTCCATGCGGACGTTTTTCGGACCCCTTGCCCGGTCTTCCCGCGCCGCGCGACGGGAAGACGCCTTATTTCGAGGCTCCGGCCAGGGAGGCGCCCTCTAGGCCGCCCCTCCCTGGCCGTTTCCTTGTCATCAACCGGACGCGGATTAGCCGCCGATGAGCTGCATGGCCAGCTTGGGCAACGAGTTGGCCTGGGAGAGCATGGCGACCGCCGACTGGGTCAAAATCTGCTGACGCACGAACTCCGTCATTTCATTGGCGACGTCGGCGTCGGAAATCCGGGATTCAGCGGCCTGCAGGTTCTCGGCCTGGATCTCCAGGTTGGAAATGGTGTTTTCCAGCCTGTTCTGCATGGCGCCGAGGTTGGCCCGGATCTTATCCTTGGAAATGATGGCGTCGTTGAGCCGGATGAGCATCTGTTGGGCAAGCTCCTGGGTGGAGATGCGCGAGACGACGTTGGTTCCGTTTTCGGTCAGGCCCAGGGCCGAAGCCGTGGCCGAATTGATCTGGATGTAGTAGTAGTCTTCCGCGCTGGAGTTGCCTGTCCCGAAGTGCACCTTGAGCTTGCCGGTGGAGTTCACGCCGGAGCCGTCGTGGATGTCCGAGGACAGGTTGCCGTTCAGGAGATAGATGCCGTTGAAGTCCGTGGCGGTGGCGATACGGGTGATTTCCGACGCCATGGCCGCAAACTCCGAGTCGATGATCAGGCGCTGATCGGAATTATAGGTGCCGGTGGCCGCCTGTTCCGCAAGCTCTTTCATGCGGATGAGCTTTTCGTCCACGATCTGCAGCGCGCCGTCCGCGGTCTGAATCAGGGAGATGGCGTCGTTGGCGTTTCTGACGCCCTGGTTCAGGGAGGCGATGTCCGCGCGCATGAGCTCGCGGATGGCGAGGCCGGCGGCGTCGTCCGCCGCAGTGCCGATCCTCAATCCGGAGGACAGGCGCCGCGTGGAGACGGCCAGTTCGCCATACGAATTCGAAAGATTTCGGGCGGCGTTCATCGCCATCAAGTTGTGGTTAATGACAAGAGCCATACTAACCTCCTTGTTGAAACTGACGTTCCATGTTTTCCCTTATGGAAGCATGACTCATGCCAACAGTACTTTTCACAACAATATCAACGTAATAAAACGAAGATTTCCTGAAAGGGGAAGATTTCTCCCAGTGGAGGGGCCAAGAAACCAACGCTTTACGGCCCGTATTCTCCCCTTCCCGGCCTCCTGGACGCGCCTGACTCCGGCCCGCCTGGGAAAAGGTTGCCTGCCCCCGGCAAGAGCCCGCCGGACGGTCCCTTTGCGCATTGCCCCGGGCCACCCTCACGCCACCGCCCGCATCGCCCCTCGAAGCGCCGTCCCCATGGCCCTCTACAGCCGCGCAACACGCCGTCAGGCCGATGGCCGCGCCCCGGGAAGCCGCCCGCCCTGGCGGTCCGGTCCGGCCGGGAGAAACGAAAAAGAAAGCCCGCCCCGGCCATTTCGGCCGGGACGGGCTTTCCCGACGGGAGGAGATCGATGCGGACGGTTATCTCTTGAGCTGGATGACTTCAGCCAGCATGGAGTCGGCCGTGGTGATGGTCTTGCTGTTGGCCTGGAAGCCCCTTTGCGTCAGAATCATGTCCACCATCTCGCTGGCCATGTCCACGTTGGAGGTTTCCAGGGCGTTGCCCGAGATGCTGCCCAGGCGCCCGGTGTTGGCGCGGCCCGTGGTGCCCTGGCCGGAATCCTGAGTCTCGGAGAACAGGTTGCCCCCCTCGCGGCGCAGTCCCCAGGGATTGGTGAAATCCGCCAGGCCCACGGCCCAGAGTTCCTGGATCTGCCCGTTGGAGAAGGTGCCGGTGATGATGCCGTCCTGGTCCACGGACACCCCGGTCAAAAGTCCGGCGGGATAGCCGTCCTGGGAATTGAAGACCGTGGTGGACGAGGTGGAGTAGTTGGTGGTCACGTTGGTGTTGATGCGCATGGTGGCCGTATTGAAATACGGCAGATTGTTCTGGTTGGTTCCCACCAGCGACGCGTCGGCCACGGGACTGGTGAAGCCCGAGGGGTTGCGCACGCCGAGATTCAGGGAGATGTTCCTGGCGTTGGAGGCGTTGGTGACGCTGGCGTTGGAAACCTGACGGAAGTTGGCGGTGAACGACGGGTAGCCGTTATCCACCGAGGCGGAAGTCCAGCTGGACAGCCCGGCGGGAGCGGTGTTGCTCTGCAGGGTGAAGGCGCTGATGTTTTCCAGCGTCCCGGCCGAGTCGAAGGTCAGGGTGCCCATCATGAGCAGCCCCGCGCTCGACGATCCGGCCATTTTCACGCCGCCCAGGGTCCTGCCGTCCTCGAGCGGATTGCAGGTGACGATGTATTCCCAGTACTGCTTGCCGCCGCTGTTGCTCACCGTGACCTTGTCGTAATAGATGGTGACGTCGTGAGGCGTGCCGTTCTGGTCATAGACCTTGACGGTGGACTGATAGGCGTAGGCCGTGTCCGCGATGGCCGAACCGCCGCTGCTGGCCTTGGTCCCGTTCCACTGGCTGGCCAGGGCGAAGAAGGGATTGGCCGCGTCTGCGGTGTGGTCGGTCTCGCCGTCGTCCAGGTTGGTGATGACGGTCAGGTTCTCGGTGGCCTGGGCCGGAATCTGGAACTGATCCAGGCGCACGTCCTGAAGGGTTCCCTTGACCGGCACGTCGGCGGTGGCCACGCCCGAGGCGGTGTTGGAGCGGATGCGGTCGCGATCCACTTCCCATCCCTGCACGGCGTAGCCGTGGGGATCGACCAGGTAGCCGTCCTTGTCGAAGCGGAAATTGCCGGCCCGGGTGTAGTATTGGGTCTGGTCGCCGCTATTGAGCTGGGAGCCGTTGGAACTGACCAGGCTTTTCTCCTTGACCATGAAAAAGCCGTTGCCGCCGATGGCCATGTCCAGGGCCTCGTTGGTGGTCTCGAAGCCGCCCTGGCTGAAATCGCCGTAGATGGCGCCGATGCGCACGCCGCTGCCGATCTGCCCGGTTCCGGCCGCCGTTCCCACGTTCTGGGAGAGCAGATCCATGAAATACATGTTGGAGCCCTTGTAGCCCACGGTGTTCACGTTGGCGAGGTTGTTGCCGATAAGCCCCATGCGCTCTCCATGGGCCAACAGCCCGGAAACGCCCGCCCACATGGATGTATTCAGTCCCATAGCCGACCTCCTTACCGTCTTGCGGATCCCGTCTTATGATTCTTCCGTCGTGGCGCTTTCGCCAGCGGTCGCATCCTTCACGTTGGTTATGCTCATAAAGTCCACGGTCCTGCCGTTGTCCAGGCGCAGCAGGTACTCTCCGTCCTGGCTTTCGATGCCCTCCACCACCCCGCTGACCTCGGTGGACACCAGCATGATCTTGCCGCCCGTGGTTTCGGCCGCCACCGCCGCCGAGTAGGCGCCGTCCTCGGCCTCGTTGCCCACGTAATCCAGTCCGTCCCAGGTGAATTCGTGGTTTCCGGCGTTCATGGCGCCCAGATCCACGGTGCGCACGATATTGCCGTCCTCGTCGATGATGTTGACGAGCACCGCATTGGCGTCTTCGGTCAGGTCGAAGGACAGTTCGCTGATCTTGCCGTTCTTCTTGCTCAGCGCGTCGCCAGAGGCGGTCACTTCCTTGCCCATGAAATTCACGGCGCTGATCATGTCCTGGCGCTCGGTGGCGTCGATCAGGCTGTCCATGCCCTCGTTCAGATTGGTCAGCTGCTCCAGGCTCGAGAACTGGGAGAGTTCGGACACGAATTCCTTGTCGTCCATGGGGTTCAAGGGATCCTGGTTGCTCAGCTGGGTGACCAGAAGCTGCAGAAAGGATTCCTTGCCCAGCTCCGAGTTGCTGGTGGACGTGGATTTGGACAATTCCTGTTCGGCCTGTCCGAGAATGCTGTCGATGCCTGACGTGGAGCTCATAGTTCGCCTCGCCGCGTTCTACGCGATGATATCCAAGCCGCTATTGGCTGAAACGTATTGGGAAACCGCGCCCTCTTCCGCCATGGCGGCGGACTGTCCGTCGCCCCGCATGAGGCGCATGGCGCTGCGCACCCGGGACATGACTTCCTGCCGTTCCCTGGCTTCGTTGTGCTGCTGGGCGCCGCCGAAGGACGTTCCCACGTCCTGGGGCAGGCTGGTCTGCACTTCAAGCTTGGAAACCTTCAGGCCCTGCTGTTCCAGGTGTTCCTTGATCTGGGCCAGCCGTTCGCCGATGATCTGGGCGGTTTCGTGGCTTTCGGCCCGGATGGTGGCGTTGACTTCGCTGTTCTTCACCGAGAGCGCCAGACTCAACCGGCCCAGATGTTCGGGCGCAAGACGCAGGGTGAGCTGCTTGACGCCCTGGCCCAGATTCTTGAGAATCCCGTTTTGCACCTGCTCCATGACCCCGGAGTAGGAGGCCTGGCGGACGGCGCCCTTGGGCAGGGAGACGCCGGTCTGGACGCCGGTCTGGGCGTTTCCGGTCAGGATGTCCGTCCGGGTCGTGAGGTCCGCGCCGAAATCGCGGCTCAGGATTCCGCCCTTTTCCACGCCGGTCTTGCTCATGAGATCGGAAGAGCGTCGTGTAGGGAAAGAGTGTAGATCTCGGTGGTC